>JAHHII010000015.1 GCA_019358855.1 Timaviella obliquedivisa GSE-PSE-MK23-08B
AAACATCGCGATCGTTCCTTCAAAGGCTATTCTCATCGCTGCATTAACCATTGTCATCATAGCCGTAAGCACTTTGATTAGAACAAATATAACCATCATGATTAACAAGGAGCTTACGCCCCTTGTCCTAACCAAGCTGTAATTAAATAACGCCCCGAATTGCCCCCTAAATCCCCCATTTTGGGGGACTTCCGAACCTTTCAAAGTCCCCCAAAATGGGGGATTTAGGGGGCTGAAAAGTCAAAGCATCCCACCGGGGTTTTATCTTCACGCAACTCCCTAACCAAGTTGAGTACAGCTACATTTTCTGTTTTTTGATTCGCTAGCAAAGCTAAATCTACCCCTGTAGCAGAATGTCTTCGTCTTGAAAAAATATGCTTGACTTAGAGTGCACTCTAGGATTTAAGGTAGTGGGCATGGATAACGAACTCACCATTCAACAAGTTTCTGAGCGCATCGGGCTGAGCGTTTACACCCTCCGCTATTACGAGCGCAACGGACTTTTAGAGCCAGTCACTCGGGCAGCCAATGGGCATCGTCGGTACTCGGCAATGGATCTTGCTCGCATTGAGTTTTTATCTAAACTGCGCATGACAGGAATGCCCATTCGTCAGATGCAGGAATATGCGGCACTAATGCGGCAAAAACCAGATGCGATCGAGGAACGTCGGGCAATTTTAGAAGCCCATGAACAGGCAGTTCAACAACAGATTCAACAGTTGATACAAAACCTGGAGCTAATTCAGTGGAAAATTCAAAACTACAAGACGTTAGCAGAACAGCATCACGCAACTGCTCAGCTAACATCTCATTTGCAACCGATCGCTTAACCACCTTCAAAAGTATTGATGGAGAATAAACTCATGAAAACGCGAAAACTAGGTAACCAAGGATTGGTCGTTTCGGAACTAGGACTGGGTTGTATGGGCATGTCAGAATTCTATAGCGGACGCGATGAGCAGGAGTCTATTGCAACGCTTCAACGCGCTATTGAGTTAGGTGTGACTTTTCTCGATACTGCCGACATGTATGGCCCCTTCACAAACGAACAGTTAGTAGGGCGATCGATTCAAGGTTTGCGAGATAGAGTGACGCTGGCAACCAAATTTGGGAACGTCCGAACTGCTGAAGGCGGCTGGGCAGGCGTTAATGGTAAACCAGAATATGTGCACCAATGCTGCGATGCGTCACTGCAAAGATTAGGCGTAGATACCATTGATCTTTACTATCAACACCGCGTTGATCCAACCGTTCCTATTGAAGATACGATCGGGGCAATGGCAGAGTTAGTGCAACAAGGAAAAGTGCGGTATCTCGGCATGTCTGAGGCGGCACCCGAAACTATTCGTCGTGCCCATGCTGTGCATCCTATCACGGCGCTGCAAACAGAGTACTCTCTGTGGAGCCGTGACCCAGAGGATGAAATATTACCAACAGTGCGCGAATTAGGAATTGGGTTTGTTGCCTATAGTCCGCTAGGGAGAGGATTTCTATCAGGAAACTTCAAGAGCATTGAAGATCTTGCCGAGGATGACTATCGTCGCTTTTCACCCCGGCTTCAAGGAGAAAATTTTGCCAAAAATCTGCAACTTGTGGATCAGGTGAAACAAATTGCAACTGAAAAAAACGTAACGCCGAGCCAACTGGCTTTAGCGTGGCTGCTGGCACAGGGCGAAGATATTGTGCCAATCCCAGGAACGAAACGTCGCACTTATCTAGAAGAGAACGTAGCAGCAACCTCTGTAACGCTGACATCAGAAGATCTAAGCCGGATTGATGCAGTCGCACCGAAAGGAGGAGCAGTGGGCGATCGCTACCCTGACATGAGTACAGTTAATCGCTAACACTAGCATTTGCGGGGTGCAAAGTCCTGGGCACTTGGGTTCCCAGAGTCACAACTCGCACCCCCATAAATAGTGCCAACGACAGCCAAAGCAGATGATTGCTGTGGTAATAAAAGGCGATCGCTGCCATTGGTGCAAAGCCTATCAACAAAGCCATAATTGCGGCATTACGCAAAATACGACCGCTGGTTAAACCTAGAAAGTAGCCATCTAACAAGTAGGCGATCGAGCCAAGCCCTAATATAGGTAGTAGCCAAACGACATACTTTTGTATACCAATGATCACATTAGTATGATTAGTTAACAGGCTAAACAATGGAACAGGTGCGACGATAAAAGCGATCGCAACACTCACACCTAATAATAAACTAGCAACTCCTGAAACCTTTAACAGACGAACCAACCCATCAGTCGTACCCTGCCCGTGCAAAACTCCTGCCCAACTCTCCGTCGCGAACGCCAACCCATCAATAAAAAAAGCTGCAAAGGTCACGACTTCTAGCAATACAGCATTCACGGTTAGCACCTCAGTGCCTGAAACAGAGCTTAAATTTGTAAACAAAGCAAACGTAGAAATTAGTGCAAAACTCCGTACCAAAATCTCGCTATTCAACCAAAGAGCAGACTTGAGCGCAGTCGGATCTAGCAGTTCTTTCCATCCCAATGCCAAAGGCTTCGATCGAAATTCCCACACCAGTAGAAACAACCCGATCGCCATCATCAAAACTTGGCTCCAAGCCGTCGCATATCCCGCCCCCCGACTCAACCATCCCCACTGCACAATCAGCAAATAATCCAGCAGCACCTTCGCCCCATTTCCCACCGCCGAAAGCAGTAAAACTTTGCCACTCTGCCCCCGCCCCAAAAACCAGCCTATCAACACATAATTCAACAGCGTTGCCGGAGCGCCCCAAATCAGCGCTTGGTAATAAGCCATTCCTGAAGCTTTCACATTTTCATTAGCACTCAGCATGCTAAATCCTATCTGACCTAACGGCTGCTGCATCATCAGAATGAGTAACCCAATGCCTAACGCCAAGCCTCCGTTACGCAATCCAATCAGCAAGACCGTATCAGAGTCATTCCGTCCCACTGCCTGAGCCGTTAGCCCAGTTGTGCCCATGCGCAGAAAGCCAAAAGTCCAGTACAAATAATTCACCAAAATAGTCGCTAACGCCACCCCTGCCAAGTGATGAATATCTGCCAAATGCCCTAAGAATGCTACGTCCAACAGTCCCGCCAAAGGCACCATCAAATTAGAAAGAATATTGACGATCGCCAACTGGCTAAACTGACGTAAGAAAGAGCGCGACTCGAACATGATGCGTGAATTTCCGTAGGTAGGTGAATGAATTAATGTTACTCATTCACCTACCCATCTGCTTTGCAAATCAACCACTAGCCTTATGAAAGATTAAAAGTTGATTGAAAAGAACTTTTAGCATCCTTCAGCATTTGGGCGATCGGCTGCTTAGTATGCAGAAAAGCTCTGGCACAGTTTCGACCCGGCATCCCAGAGATTGAACCGCCTGGATGAGTCCCCGCCCCAGTCAAAAACAAGTTTTCGACTGAGGTTTTGTAATTCGCTATTTCTGGTAAAGGACGGAAAAAGATCATCTGCTCCAAGGTCATATCAATGTGGTAGTAGTTGCCCTTCAAAACACTGAGCCGCTCTCCTAGCTCAGCCGGACTCTCTACTCGGCGAGCGATGATCGACTTTTTGAGATTGGGCGCATAGTCTGCTAACTTATCCAAAACGCGATCGGCAACTTTGTTCTTCAGTTCGTCTGTCCACCCCGTCCCCTTTAATCCGGTACCTTCCGCATTCTCAACCTGGTAAGGTGCGAAAAACTCGACCCAGAGCGTATGCTTTCCTTCAGGTGCCATAGAAGGATCCAGCATCGTTGGCATCACAACATACATTGAAGGATCAGAATCAGGAATCTTGCCAATACTCGGATCACTATGACCGATCTCAACCTGCTTCACAGAGTCAGCAATTAACACAGATCCAATCAGGTACTGATCCTGATGCTGATGATGTTCAAAATGTAAGGGTTCTGACAAAGCGCAGTCAATCTTCAAAATGGTCTCATTGTTATTCACAATACGACGCTCCAGACGCTCTTTCAACTCTGGATCAGCTGCTTGCAAATCTCTCTCATCAACCAAATGTAGGAACAAACGTTGTGCGTCAATATTGGAAATTACGCCTTCCTTAGCCCGATACTCCGTCCCACCTTGCACCCGTACGCCAACCGCCTTGCCATCATCCATCAACACACGCTCCACAGACTGGTCTGTCAGAACTTCCCCTCCTAGGGATTTAACCAGCTTGAGCAGTGCTTGAGTGAGCGCACCCGTGCCCCCGACAGGTCTTGCCATGCCAGGATTGTGCCGCATTGCCATCATGATTGCCCCGATCGCCAGTGTTTTCTGACTGGGAGGAGAACCAAGTTCGGATGCTAACCGAGCCAGAGGTGCTTTTAAAAACTCTGAGTCAAACCATTCGTTCAAGTTGTCTTCCGAACTGGATAGCATTGTACGGAAGAGATCAAGGGCTTTATTGACAGAGCCAGCGACTGAAAGGAGATCCTTTATCTTTGTAATGTCATAGTTTCCAGCAATGTCAATCAATGATTTGGGCGGTGCATTAAATACGGGCACGATCGCATTTAGAAGCTGTTGCCAAAACTGAATAAATTCCTGGTATTTAACTGCATCCCTAGGGCTATATCGAGCAATCTCAGCACAAGTCTTTTCTACAGATTTGTGCCCCAAAAAATACTTACCGTCAGGATGGGGACAGAACACGACTGGATCGCAGTACAAATACTTCAACCCATATTTTTCTAGCTCAAGTTCTTCTACCACAGGTCCCAAATGGATGAACTCATGATCAATAGCACACAAGTTAAATTTGAAGCCAGGAGCTTGTTCTGGCATGGCTTCCTCTGTCGTTGCTCCCCCGCCCGGAACAGAGCGTTTTTCTAGCAAGAGTACGCTGTATCCCGCTTTCAGTAGATAAGCTGCACACACTAATCCGTTGTGACCTGCTCCGATTATGACCGCATCATACTCATGCATCTAAAACTCTCCTAGGGTACATATTCTCTAGCCTTATAGCAGTCACACACTTCACAAACATTTTGCGAAACGTTCGCCACAGCGCATCTGACCTACGCCAAATCTTGAGAGTACCGAATAGATTGACAATCGCAAACCTATCCAAGGGAATAACTCTTTTACTACTAAGAGGATGTCTGAGAAGTATCAAAGATTCTTACACTCGCCCCCCAACCCCCCATTCTGGGGGACTTCCGAACCAATGCTTCTTCAAAGTCCCTCAGAATGGGGGATTTAGGGGGCGGATCGGATAGCAATCTAGACTTCTCAGACATCCTCTAAGGTAAAAGATGCTAGAGATAACGAAGCTTATCTATGATCCTCCCTATTGTTCGATCGCCCAACGCCAGTTTTAGTGTGCTCTACTTTGGGAGTATGACCATCTCCATTACCATCTAGGGTTCCATCGACTAGAACAGGACGACGCTTATCCTGATACCGGGACTCCATCGACTTGATAACGATATAGAGAACAGGCACAAGAAACAAGCTTAGAACAGTTGCAATACACATACCGCCAACGATCGCAGTCCCTAAAGACTGTCGAGCCGCTGCCCCTGCTCCCGAAGCAATCATCAAAGGCAGCGCCCCCACAATAGTAGAGATCGCGGTCATTAAAATAGGACGTAATCGTTCTTGACACGCTTCGAGCGCTGCTTGAGCAATAGTCTTTCCTTCCTCCCGAAGCTGGTTCGCAAACTCAACAATCAAAATAGCGTTTTTGCTAGCCATCCCTACCAGCATGACTAAACCAATTTGGGTGTACACATCATTGGCAGTGCCGCGCAGCATCACTGCCGCCAATGCTCCTAAAATAGCTAACGGCACCGTCAACATAATAATAATTGGGTCAACAAAACTTTCATATTGAGCCGCTAACGTTAGGAAAACAAAAACAACTGCTAATCCAAAAATAAATAAGGCAGATCCTCCTGACTCGATTTCTTCAAGCGATAGACCAGACCACTCATAGCCAAACCCTTTAGGCAGTGTTTCCTGCGCAACAGCTTCCATCGCGTTAATAGCTTGCCCAGAACTTGAGCCTGGTGCCGCTGAGCCATTGATCTCAACCGAGCGAAATAGATTGTAGTGATTAATGATTGAAGGCCCATTAGTTTGAGTAATGGTTACTAAACTATCCAATGGAATCATTCTGCCCGCAGAGCCATCAGTTGGATTGCTGCGAACATATAATTTTTTAATATCCTCTGGGTTAGAACGAAACTGACGATCGGCTTGAACGTAAACGCGATAGGCGCGATCGAATTGATTAAAGTCATTAACGTAGGTAGAACCTAAAAAGATTTGCAGTGTATTGAAAACATCTTCTAAGGAAACCTGAAGTTGGCTTGCCCGATCGCGATCGACTTCCACCAAAATTTGTGGAGTGTTAGCACTAAAGTTAGGACGCAGCCCAGTCAGCTTTGGGCTTTCAGCAGAAGGATAAGCCGATGCCCGTCCCATAAACTTACCGAGAGTTTCTCCTAAAGCTGGAAAGCCCAGTCCAGTGCGATCTTGAAGATGAAACTCAAAACCGCCAAAGTTACCAATTCCTGAAATAGCAGGCAAGTTAAAAGGCAGAACAACCGCCTCTTGAATGGACGCTAGTTTTGGAAATAGTCCAAAAGGAGCAGGGGCAAACCCACCGATGATTGCCTGTAAAGATTGATTGGCACCTGTCCTCTCTTCCCAAGGCTTCAGGGTCGAAAAGATTAAACCGTTGTTAGGAGTTGCCCCACTAAAACTAAACCCTCCAACTGCAAAGATATTTGTGATTTCGGGCTGTGCCTTAAGAATTGCTTCAGCTTTTTGCAGCACTTTTTCCGTGTAGTCTAGAGATACACCTTCTGGCCCTTGCACTACCGTAATAAAAACGCCTTGATCTTCGTCAGGAATGAAAGCTTTAGGGACAAAATTATAGGTGAAATAAGTGAGAACCAACGCCCCACCAAATAAAGCCATCACTAAGCCTTTGCGCCGAATGACCTGGCTCACCCCTCGACCATAGCTATCTCGAGTTTTGTTGATGACCCAGTTAATGCCATTAAAAAATCGATTGTTTGATGGTGCCTCTGCCCGAAGTAACAGCGCCGATAACATGGGCGTAAACGTAATAGCATTAAAGGTTGAAAGCATCACCGAGAACGTGATAGTCAAGGCGAATTGTCGATAAAGTTGACCGGTTGTGCCGGGGAAGAATGCTACCGGGACAAACACTGTAACCAATACAAGCGAAGTGGCAATAACCACTCCAAAGAGAATATCCATTGATGCGATCGCCGCTTCACGAGGCGACATTCCTTCATCTTGAATGCGACGAGTAATATCTTCGATAATGACAATGGCATCGTCTACAACCAAACCTGTTGCTAAGGTCAATCCAAATAAAGTCAGGGTATTGATTGAGAACCCTAAAAGCTTGACGAAGATAAATGTACCAATGAATGCAATGGGGATCACAATGGTTGTGACCAATGCCGATCGCCAGCTTTGTAAAAATAGAAATAAGATCAGAACGACTAAGACAACTGCCTCAATCAAAGATTGAACTACCTCCCCTGCGCCCGCTTCAATAAACGTAGAAGTATCAAACGCAACAGCATATCGCATCCCAGGTGGAAAGCTTTCGGAGAGCCGCTGCATCTCTATTTTGACCTCTTTTGCAACATCAAGCGCATTGCTGCCAAACTGTTGATTAACTCCTAAACCCACACCCTGGTGCGTCACTCGATCATTGGGAGTAAACCGCAGCACTGAACCATAGTTTTCTGCGCCCAGTTCAGCCCGACCCACTTCATTCAGCCTGACCAGCGTTCCAGTATTGGTAGTTTTAATGACCAGATTATTGAACTCCTCAGCATCCTTAAGTCGTCCTTGTACGGTTACGGCATACTGATACTGCTGTCCTGGCAATGCAGGCGGCTGTCCAATTTGTCCTGCGCCCACTTGAATATTCTGCTGCTGGAGGGCGCTGACTACATCCTGAGGCGTGATGCTGCGACTGGCAAGCCGCTCTGGGTCAAGCCAAAGTCGCATCGCGTACTTACGTTCTCCAAAGATTTGCACACTACCTACACCCCTAATCCGTTTAATAGCGTCTGCTAAATAAAGATCGGCGTAGTTACTTAAATAGATATCATCGTAGAGATCTGTATCCGATGCTTCGTCACGATCGGCATATAGCCCGATCGCCAATAAAAAGTTATTATTTGCCTTTTCAACCTGAACTCCCGTTTGCGTTACAGGCCCTGGTAACCGAGATTGCACAGTAGAGACACGATTTTGTACATCTACTGCTGCTAAGTCTTGATCTCGCCCTAAATCAAACGTGAGGTTAATGCTGCTTGTTCCCGTGCTAGCACTGGTAGATTTGATGTATTTTACCCCGGCAATACCGTTCAGTTCCCGCTCTAAAATGTCGGTCACAGTCGATTCAACGACCTCTGCGTTAGCGCCTACATAGTTAGAGGTAACGCTAACTTGTGGGGGTGCGATTTCAGGGTACTGAGCGATCGGCAATGTCGGAATGCAGGCAATTCCTAAAAGCGTGATCATAATCGAACAGACTGAGGCAAACACCGGACGCTGAATGAAGAAATTAGAGATAGACAAAATCATAATTCATCCGGGAATGAGAGGAACACCAGCCAGATTACGGAGCGGGAGGAGACGTGGAGGAAGCTGCATCTGCAATGGGCATACAATTTTGCAGTTGTAGAATACCTGAAACGACGATGCGATCGCTAGCCATTACACCTTCCAAAACTTCTTGATCATTATTAACAATTCTGCCGAGCTTAACAGGCTTCTGGGCAGCGACTAACTGGTCAGGATCAACCGGAGCCGATGTGCCTTCAGAAGCAGGAGCTTGACATCCTGAATCTTTAAAGGGAGCCGCCACAAACAAAAAATCTCTGCCCCCCAAGCGAGAAATTGCCGTAGTCGGCACCAGCACTCCTGGTTGACTGCTCCAAATCACCCGCGCTCGGACAAACTGGGAGCTACGCAAAACCTCACTTCCGTTCTCAAAGGTTGCTTCGACTTGCACTGATTGGGTAGTAGCATCTACGTTAGGAGCAATAAATGAAATTCGCCCTGTCTGTATTTCTCGATTTTGGTCATCTAGCAATTTCACGGGCAGCCCCAATCGGGCTGAAGACGCTCGTTCTAGAGGAAGCTGAATTTGAACTTCTAACTGCTTATTTTGAGTAATGTTCAGCAATTGTGTACCCACCGTTACCGCGTCGCCTACTTTCACTGGAATGTTGCTAACCGTGCCGCTGAAAGGCGCAGTAATGGTGTACTCTTCCAGTGCAGCTTGCCCCTCAGCAATATTAGCTTCGGCTTCTTCTACCGCCCGTTGATTTCGAGTCACTACAGATTGAGTCCGACCGATCGCCGATCGCTGCGCCTGAATCTCAGCTTCTGCCTGTCGCAGTTCTGCCTGCGCAGTTCTTAATGCATTAGCTCGTTGGTCTAGCGTTTGCTGACTGGATGCCCCTTGACGAGTCAACTCTTGGTAGCGTTGATACTCCTGTTGATTGAGTTGAACATTGGCAAGGGCGGCGGCGCGCTGTGCTTCTAAAGATCTGAGGGTATCGGCGGCGTTAGCAACATCGGCTTGTGCCGCCTGCACATCAGCAGCAGCAGTCAGAGCGGCAGCAGTACGGCTAGAAACTTGGGCACGCTGTTGATCTGCATCAATTTCCAAAATGGGTTGCCCTGCCTCAACCCGATCGCCAGGTTGTACATAGATAGCGCTAATTTGTCCAGCCACACGCGGCTGAAGCGTCACCGATTGCCGTGAATCTAAAGTCGCCGAGTAGTCGGAGCTATCTTGGATTGGAGCAGATTTAGGGTTAGCTAGCGGTACAGGAGTAGGCGGCGGGGCCATCTGACCACCCATCATCATCGGTAAAATGAATCGGCTAAAAATAATCCAGCCAAGTCCACCCAGAAGTACTAGCCCAATCACAGCAGGAACAACAGACTGCCGCCAGCGCGGAGTTTGAGGCTCTACCTTTGGGTGTGAAGAAGGTAATTCTGCTTGGTCAGACGGATGAACGGTCAGATTTTTCTGATTGTCTTCGCCATTCATTGGAATCACCTGAATTGATTAATTATGGAGATGAAGGGAACCGATTGCCAACACAAAGGAAGAAGCGTAAAGCCAAGAGGCATCATAGCTAAGTGTCTAGAATACTTTCACTTTCTCACCCTGAATGTATAGAAACCTAACTTAGAAGTGTAAGCGATCGAATCTGAAACCGAGAGAGGTCTACTTAAAGCAGGTTCTACTAAACTCTTCATAGGTCTACTTAAAGCAGGTTCTACTAAACTCTTCATTGTTCTCAAACTTCTAATTTTTTCTCCACTCCAATTTTTTCTCCACTATTGTAGCGTTCTAAATCATCGATTTTTATTCGAGCAGAAAGTTTTATATCGTCTTATTTTTGTATCGTCTTGTATAGATTTAAGTCAATCGTTTTTATACAAAACCTCTATCTCATGGAAGAGGGTAGAGTACTTAATCCTAATTTACTTTGAGAAAAGACGCATCTCATTACAAGTCGTAAATGTGTCTTTACTTTAGAACGATTAGGAGAGATTTCAGAATGATTTCAGCAATTAGAAAATCGAAAAAGTTATTGATCGCTGCCAGCGTTGCACTAATGACCGCGATCGCTGCTTGTGAAAATCCAGATACTACAACCAGTACAACGACTGATCCTGGGTCAACCACTATTACCGAATCGCCCTTAGTTAGTCCTACTGTTGGCGCATCACCTTCCACCACTGCCTCAGGTACAATTTCGGAAGTTTTGGCTCAGAACAGTTCTTTTAGCACGTTGTTAACAGCGGCTCAAGCAGCAGGAGTACAAGAAACCTTGAGTGCGCCAGGAGCCGTAACGGTCTTCGCTCCCACTAATGAAGCCTTTGCAGCATTGCCTGCCGGGACTCTTGATAGACTACTGCTTCCCGAAAACAAAGAGCAGCTTAGGAAAATCTTGAGTTATCACGTTGTACCAAGCCAGGTCACTTCGGCAGATATTCAACCTGGAGCTGTTGCAACTGTGGAAGGGCAGACCATTTCTGTCGAGAGCAGCGCAAATAATATTACTGTCAATGATGCGTCTGTAACGCAGCCCGATGTTATTGCAACTAATGGCGTAATTCATGGAATTGACAAAGTTCTTTTGCCACCTGATGTCCAACTATAGTAAAGATTAATTCTTTAGGACAGAGGGCTTTACTGAATAGCCGGAATTACTTCAGCGTAATTCCGGCTATTGCCATCTTTAGAAATAGAGAAGATGGCTTTTAAGTTAAAATTAAAAAAAGAAGCATTGCTCAGTAAGAGTGTGAACCTGTTCAGAGTCCCTTTTTTCAGGAGAAGGGGCATGAAAATTAAGCCGTTGATTCAGACTACAATTCAGTAATGCCAGAAGGTAGTCATTGCTCTGTAAAGTATGGCAACTAAAGTATACTTTTATACCAACATCATCAATTCATGCCCTAACAAGATATGGCAAAAGGTGAGGCTTAGAATACTAACTCTCATAGCATTTTTAATCATCGTGAGTTGCCAACAAACTGTGCCTCCTTCAACTGTAGAGCCAGTCACCCTTAAACTGAGTGGATGGAGCGCCAGTCCAGCCGAGCAACGATTGCTAAACCAAGTCTTACGCGATTTTGAAGCGAGTCATCCTAGCATCAGAGTTCGGTTTGAAGTCATTGCTGATCAATACATGGACGTGATTAAGACCCGACTAATTGGGGATGCTGCTCCTGATGTATTTTACTTAGATGCCATGGAAGCTCCGTTCTTTATGCAGCAGAACGTTCTAGAACCGTTGAATGCTTATATTCCTGCTGCGTTTGACTTAGCCGACTTTGAGCCTAATTTACTTCAACCCTTTACTTTGCAAAACCGGGTCTATGGGTTGCCCAAAGATTTTTCTACCTTAGCCCTGTTTTACAATCGAAAAGCTTTTGCGGCGGCTGGGTTGAGCCATCCCCCCAAAACTTGGGAAGAGATGCTGATTGCTTCTAAAAAACTGACGATCGACCTGAATAAAGATGGTAGACCTGACCAGTATGGCTTTGGTATTTTGCCCGAACTATCGCGACAGGCACATAGTATTAAGGCATTTGGTGGACAGGTTGTTAATACTAGGGGTTATGCTACGTTTGCTACGGATGACGGGATTAACGGAGTCAACCCTATGGTGCAACAGTATCAGAACGATCGCACCTCTGCCCGTGCAATTGATGTGGGCGCTAACAATGGCAGCGAGATGTTTGGGCAAGGCAAAGCCGCTATGGTAATTGAAGGAAACTGGGCAATTCCTTATTTGCAAAGCACCTTCCCCAACCTAGATTTTGCTACGGCTGAGTTACCCAAAATCAACAATCAGTCTGCCACCATGGCATTTACAGTCGCCTACGTGATGAATCATCAGACTCAGCATAAGCAAGCGGCTTGGGAGCTAATTGCTTACTTGACGGGCAAAGTAGGAATGGAGAAGTGGACGGGCACAGGCTTTGCCTTGCCTAGCCGCAAATCGGTTGCCCAAAAATTGAATGCCCAAACGTTGGAGGGTGATGGCGATCGCCTGCGCGCGCCTCTATTGGCTGGAGTTAGCTACGCCACCCCGTGGCAAGTAGGACAATTTCCGACTGCAATTGTGAATAACTTTAATAATCAATATTTAAGCGCTTTATTAGGACAACAACTCCTGCCTACTGCGATGATTCGGGCACAGGAGAGCGCTAACCAACAAATTAAAGCCGCACTTTAGGAAAGCGGCACCTTAGAAAAGCGATCGTCGCTAAGAGGATGTCTGAGAAGTATCAAAGATTCTTACACTCGCCCCCTAACCCTCCATTCTGGGGGACTTCCGAACCAATGCTTCTTCAAAGTCCCTCAGAATGGGGGATTTAGGGGGCGGATCGGATAGCAATCTAGACTTCTCAGACATCCTCTAACTTTTTCCACCCGTAAAGGTAATGCCTTGAATAAAGTATTGGTTAAAAAAAGCATAGAGAAAGAGAACAGGCAACGTAAACATCATAGATGCTGCCATGATGTTATTCCAGTAGCTAATGTATTCTCCCTTAAATGTATTCAGCCCTAGCGGAAGTGTAAACATTTCAGGTTCAAATAGAGTTACGATGGGCAATAAAAAATTGTTCCAGCTGCTCATAAAAACCAGAATAGTCTGTGCTGCCAAAGCTGGTTTCGCTAGGGGTAAGACAATATACCAAAAAGTGCTCAATCGCCCCAGTCCATCCAATGCCGCCGCCTCTTCTAGCTCTGAAGGAAAATTGAGAAAAAACTGACGCATCATAAAAATAAAAGTAGCATTTACCATTCCTGGCACAATCATGCCTTGATAGGAGTTGAGCCAGCCAAAGGCTTTTAAAATTAAGAAGGTCGGGATTAGGGTTACTTGTACAGGAACTGCCAGCACTGCCAAAATGAGAAAAAACCAAAACCGCTTACCGCGAAATGGCAGTCGGGCTAGCGCATATCCAGCAAGAGAATTGAATATCAGGTTGAGCAGCGTTACGCTAATGGCGATCGCCACGCTATTAAAAAACCAGCGTAAAAATAAGGGTTCTTCTGTAAAAACTTGTCGGTAGTTTTCTAGCGTGAAATGGCGAGGAATAAAGTTAGCTTCACCACTCACAATTTCTGAGAGGGGTTTAAAGGAAGCCGAAAGTGCCCAAAGAAATGGAGTTAACGTAATGGCAGCATAGACAATAAGTAGAGCATATAAAATTTTGCTAATCCAAAACGAGCGAGTTAATATTTTCATATTGACCTGAGCAGAATAAACCTTTTAACGATCGCTCCTAAACAGTTGTTTCTGAATCAAGGTAATCAAAATAATCAGGGCTGCCAGCAAAAAGGCGATCGCCGCTGCATAACCCATTTGTAAATCTCGAAAAACATACTGATAAATGAGTAGCACCAAAGTCAACGTGGCATTATTGGGCCCTCCTGACCCATTAGAAATAATGTAAGACTGGTCAAAAAGTTGAAACGTCCCAATTACGCCCATTGCCATCACAAAAAACGTAACGGGGTTGAGTAGAGGCAGCGTAATAAACCAAAATCTGCCCCAGGCAGTTGCCCCATCAATTTCTGCGGCTTCATAAAGCGATCGCGGGATATCTTGTAGCGCTGCCAAGTAAATCACCATAAAGAAAGGCGCAGTTGACCAAATATTCATCAGCATGATCCCCTTCAGTGCAACAGCAGGATCGCCTAGCCAGTTATAGGTGGGAAGGGCGATCGCTTCTAAGAAGCGATTCAATAACCCATTTGTGTTGTAAATCCACATAAAAATCAGCGTCAGAACAGTAGAAGAAGTCACCGTAGGCAAAAAGTAAATCATTCGCCATACGCTCTTACCTCTGATTCCCGCATTCAACGTCACCGCCAACAGCAGCGCTAGCACAGTCTGAGTTGGAACAACGATCGCTACATACTCGGCAGTGTTACGCAGCGCAATCCAAACCCGCTCGTCTGCTTGCAAGCGTGCAAAGTTACGTAACCCAACAAACTCATAGCTGATCCCCCCTAAAAGCTGCACTTTTTGTAATGACAAAAAGACTGCATAGAGAATTGGCAACACGATAAATGTACCCAGTACCCCAATTGCCGGGGTCATAAATGCATAGCCAGCTAAGTTCTCTGAAATTTCGGACTTAAGGCGCTGATTCATCATCAAGGCACCTGCTTTAGTAAAGATTTACGACGACTTTATCTAAACTAGATCGCTTCACCGAAGTGCTGGACAGATCTAAGTAGACAGTCACAAAAAATGTATATTCTGTGGAGCAGGATGTTGACTGCATGACATCATAATCGAGACAGATGTCTCCTATTTAATTCATTTGATTCAGTCTGTCTACTTAGGTGCCGCTTAAGAAAACAGGGTTTCAGTAAGATTAATTTTATTCAAGAGAAAAGGGACAATACCATGAAAAAGTTCTATCCATTACTCTTTTGTAGGAATTGGAGCGACTTTAAGGACTTCATCTAGCAGCGATCGGGCAGTTTGAGCTTTCGTCAGCGCTGCCTGGTGATCGCCGTAAGCCCGCACCAAACGCAGTAGCCCACCAACACCCGCCTTAAGCTGCTCCAGTTCCTCACCCGCGACCAGATCCCCATCTAACATTCTCACGAGTAGCGGCTTAATATCACCCACTTCTTGCCGAATTTTTTGAAGCTTTTCAACTGCACTCAGCAAAGCTTTGAGCGAGTTCAAAATGTCATCCACAGTCTGAATATCTCCCTCATTCTGGGCACTGTCCGAAGTCTCAGTGAGGATCTCAGGTTGAGATGACTGCTCCAAGTCTGCGGACTCTGGCTCCGAGTCTTCAGCGTCTACGGGTTCGTCTAAGTCTGAAGCCTCAGGCAATTGCTGAGGCGATATTTTAGCATTAGCTCCAGTTGTTCTCGCCATTTATTAAGTCCTCAAAACATTTTCTCTAGTGTATATCTCCTGTTTCAGCTTGGAAAAATCTGACCATTACGACCTGCAAAGAGATAAACTGTAGAACCCAAGTTTAGAGGTTAAAGCTATAGTATTATGGGTCAGGTCGTTAGCGAAAATATAATCAAGTAATAATATCGCCATAATCTGTTGATATAATGGCTTTTTATCGCTATCTGGTTGCGAATATTTTATAGAGTTACTATATTTCTTATATTGCTTGACAGCAATAAGGTATTCTAGTTAAGCCAAATTATTTCCTGAAGTGCAACGCCCAGGCATTGACCTGGTTTTTTATTCTAAATTCTTATGAGTGTTGACCCCATCCGCGACTATTTATGTGCCATTGGCAAAACCCCGCTACTCAATGGTAATGAAGAGCTAGAGTTGGCGCGTGCAATTCAGTCAATGCTGCTACTGCTGCCAGTCGAAAATCCTACTGCTGAAGAAAAAGCAACTATCCATCAAGGCAAACGCGCTAAGAATCGGCTGATTCAATCTAATTTGCGCTTGGTTGTGACTGTATCCAAGAAATATCAAAACCGGGGATTAGACCTACTAGACCTCATTCAAGAAGGAAATATTGGTCTAGAACGGGCAGCCTTGAAGTACGATCCCACTAAAGGATATAAGTTTTCGACCTATGCCTACTGGTGGATTCGGCAGGGGATGACCCGTGCTTTACAGTCCGATACCCGGACGATTCGGTTACCTATCCATATCCAGGAACGCCTAAGTAAGGTTAAAACCACGACCCGCCGATTAGCAGAAGAGCTAGGTCGTCCTCCCAATGGAGAAGAGCTTTCGGCAGCGCTGGAAATGACTCCCGCAGAGTTACGTACTCTCATGGCTCAACAGCGCCAATGTGCTTCCTTGGATGCCACAGTGGGTCAAGAGCAGGAGACGCGACTGGGCGATCTCATTCCTGATATGCAGCAGATGCAGCAGGTAGAGGTGAGTGTGGCGCGTGAGGAATGTCAGCAGTATCTCACTTGCTTAAACGATCGCGAGCGTGAGGTTATTATGCTGCGCTATGGGCTAGAAGATGGACAGCAGCGCACTCTAGCCGAGGTAGGAGAATCTTTTGGCTTCACGCGAGAGCGAGCGAGACAGATTGAGCTAAAGGCGATGAAGAAAATGAGAAAAGAGGCGATCGCTGCTCTGTAAAAAAACCTTGAACTAGAAAAGTTCTTGATGATAGAGAATCCTAAATCTAGATGAGCTATGAAACTCTCAGTCCTAGAAAGTTTGATCTAGTTCGTTGATCAAAGACACTAAATCTTGACTAGTGTAGGGTTTCTGCAAAAAACTTTTTGCTCCTGCTCTAAGGGCAAGTTCTTTGTTAGAAGAAAGTCCGCTCACTGCAATAACCTTGACATCGGGATTAATTCTTTTTAATGCTCGAATCGTAGTTTGTCCATCCATTAACGGCATCATCATATCTACTAGAACCAGGTTAATTTTATCGTTGTGTTCAGCATAAGAAGCGATCGCCTCTCTCCCATCGCTAGCGACAAATACAGTGTAATCGTGGGCTTCTAACGTTGCTTGTGTGACGCTACGAATTGAAGCTTCATCATCCACCACTAAAACAAGTTTTTGATTGACTTGGCTGAACTTTGCCTCCTCGACTGGCTCCAAGGTCAGAGTATCGGCTGCGGGTAAAAATACCTTAAAGACAGTACCTCTACCCACTTCACTCGAAACATTAATAAACCCCTTGTGGCTTTTAAGAATCCCGATCGTTGTAGAAAGCCCTAGCCCAGTTCCCTTACCAATTTCTTTAGTCGTGAAGAACGGGTCAAAAATGCGCGCCACAATCTCAGGGGGCATTCCGGTGCCAGTATCCGCAACCGTAAGCGCAATATATGCCCCAGCCGGAGCATCCAGCGGCTTTTGAATATCAGTCTCTTTGAGCCAAAGATTGGTGGCTGAAAGCGTCAAGGTGCCGCCTTTGGGCATGGCATCCCGCGCATTTACACAAAGATTCATCAATACCTGATGGATTTGGGTAGCGTCACCAGAAATTAACCACAAGTCTTGGGGTAAATCAACCCGAAACGTAATCGATTTTGGAAAGGTTTGTTTCGCAATTTTTTGAGTTTCTAACAACAGATAATTTACCTGTAGAGGCACTAACCGACCTTCAACACCCCGAGTAAAAGCCAACACTTGGTTAACTAAAGCCGCTCCTCTTTTAGTGCTAGTCTCTAGCATTTTGAGAAGATCTTGAGTATGTGCATCTAAATGAGGAAACTTGAGCGGTAACAACTGAGAAATGACCAGGATAGGCGTAAGAATATTATTTAGATCGTGGGCAATGCCATTGGCAAGGGTGCCGACGCTCTCTAAGCGCTGATTACGGAGAGACTGCTGTTCAAGTTGCTTTTGCTCAGTAATGTCGGTATCTACAGTTAGGATCGATTTTGGTTGTCCGGCTTCATCGCGTACTAAAGTCCAACGGCTAGTCACAATGACCGATTTTTCTGATTTAGTCACTTTGTGCAATTCTCCTTGCCATTCTCCGGTTTTCAAAACAGTATCCCAGGCTGTCTCCCAGGCTGTTTCTGAATCTACGCAGAGTAGCTTACGGGCATTCTGTCCCATAGCCTCGGCAGTTTTCCAGCCATAAATCTGCTCTGCACCGTGATTCCAGAAAATAATGCGGTTTGAGCAATCGCGCACAAAAATTGCATCAGAAACGACATTGAGCAACTCGGCTTGTTCAAGAATTTTTTGTTCTGACTGCTTGCGATCGCTAATATCTTTCATAAAGCAATGAAGTCCAGTTATTTGCTTCTGGTCATCGTAGGCAGTAACCATGAACAGTTGTTTGTAGAAGAGAGAGCCATCTTTACGAATACCCTTAGCTTCTACTTCCACCTTGCCATGGCGAAGCATGTGCTGATAGGCAATCTTCAGTCGCTCTAAATCCTGCGAATAAACTGTGTCCCGCCAATGCATACCAATCATTTCTTGAGGTTGGTACCCACTGATCCGAGCATAGGCTTCGTTAACAGCACTGTAACGCCCTTGAACATCCAACCGTGCAATGCCTTCTAAAGCGTTGCTCAAGGCCGTATTTTTTTCTCTTAGCTCGTTTTCGACTTGTCTGCGATCGGTAATATCTTCATCGGTGCCTACGTAGCCAACAATTTCACCAGTTGCCGAATAGATGGGAGCCGAACGCGCCCAGACCCATCTCACCTTGCCCTGGGGAGTGAGAAATCTAAATTCCTGCAAAAAGGCTCGTTCTTCCTGGACACTCTTATCCCACGCTGCAATAACCCCCTGCCGATCATCGGGGTGAATGGCATTGATCCAACCATCCCCTAAACTTTCATCTAATGTTAAGCCTGCAATTTGCTGCCAGCAAGTGTTGGTATACAGGCACTTGCCAGCCGGATCAGTTTGGAAAACACCAATAGGTGATGATTCACTAAGGGAACGGAAGCGAGATTCACTCTCCTTGAGAAATAATTCTGTTTGCCGCTGCTCTAACAAAGTTGCTTGCAAGTCCTGATTCATGATGATCAGTTCAGCAGTGCGCTCCTCCACTCGTCTTTCTAGTTCATTGTTGGCTTGACGTAATGCTGTTTCGGCCTGTTGGCGTTCGGCTTCGCTGCGCTGAAGCTGAGCGCGTAGCTGAGCTTTTTCTAGCACACTCTTCACTGCAATTCGAAGCTTTTCAGCAGTCAGGTGCCCCTTCACCAAATAATCTTGCGCTCCAGCTTTCATCGTTTGCACAGCGATCGCTTCATTCCCCTGTCCAGTTAGAATAATTACTGGAGGGATACTCACTTGCGTTTGTAATTCCGTTAAAAAATCTATCCCATCAAGGTCAGGCAACCCATAGTCAACCAACAAAATATCCGGCTGGCAACGTTGACAAAGGTCTAGTCCTTCAATTCCTAATTCTGCTTCTAAGACGGTATAAGCTTCGGTGTTTTGCTGGAGATATCGCCGATAGGTTGCCCGATCGACAAAACTATCATCCACGATTAAAACGATCGGTTGGGCTCGTTCCATTGCGGTCTCCTGCTAGGCTAGGTGAAGTGTTTGCTTCAAACCAGTAATCCACGATGACCTGAACTGTTTTTGTTAATTTCTTAAGGTCAATCGGCTTAACCACATATCCGTTAGCGCCACATTGATAACAACCTGTTACATCTCGAGGATTATCAGAGGTTGTAAACACGACCACTGGAATTACCTTGAGCACTGCATCTTGTTTAATTTCTTCTAGCACCTCTCTCCCATCAGTGCCCGGTAAATTGAGATCGAGCAGAATCATGCCGGGGCGAGGAGCGTTAGCAACGTCGGTGTAGTCGCCTGTGTGGCGTAAAAAATCAAGAGCATCATCGCCATTAGTGCATCGATAAATCTTTTGAAATATAGATGACTTACGAATCACACGTTCAAAGGCGGCAAAGTCCTCGTCACTATCTTCAATGACTAAGAGGGGTTGAGTTTGATGACTAACCATAAATTTGCTTTAACCTGCTAACGTGAAGTAAAATGTGCTGCCCAGTCCATAGGTCGATTCTACCCAAATTTTACCCCCATGACGCTCCACAATTTTCTTAGAGATTGTCAGCCCAACGCCTGTACCACCACCATAATGAGCCTGTCCGTGCAAGCGTTTGAAGATGCGAAAAATGCTATCTAGATACTTCTCTCGGATGCCAATACCATTATCTTTAACATAAAGCACAAGCACAGAGGAAGATATTTTACTAACCGGATTCTGCTCAGGCAATTCTGCCATTGTCAAATAACCTATTTCAACTTGTTTTTCAGGTTGATCATTATATTTAATAGCATTGCTGATTAAGTTGGTGAACAACTCATTGATCTGTACCGGATCACAGTAGATAGCGGGTAAAGACCGGGGAATGTGAATGGCGATCGGGGTATCGGGCTGGCTAATTTTTACAACCGACTCTACTTGGCTGATGATCTGATTCAGGTCAGTATCTTTCAGCAATAATTCGATTCGTCCTAAACGGGAGAAGTGCAGCAAAGAATTGATTAAGTCTTCCATGCGTTGAGTCAGTCGCATCAAAGTTTGCAGTTTAGCAACACCTTCTTCGTTAAGGATATCGGCATAATCTTCGATTAAAAAGCTGGAGTAATTATGAATTCCTCGCAAGGGTTCCTTGAGGTCGTGGGAGGCAATGTAGGCAAACGCATCTAACTCATCGTTAGTGCGCTCTAGCTCCACATTGATCCGGGCTAATTCATCAGCTTGGCGAAGGACAACCCCAACAATTACGCCCCTTAAATCAGCAACTGCCTCAAGCTCACAGGGTTTCCAAGGTAGCGCCGTGCTTCGCACAATTTCTTGCCAAAGTTCAAAAGATCTGCGGGGAGATAGCCGCGCTTCACCTGCTTCTTGGGTAAAGTTCTGCTGAGGATCGCCGCTCCAGCTAACGGTTTGGGTCACTTCAGGACGAAACCATAAGATATAGCTTTTGCGAGTTTGGGAAATTGCTAATGCTAACACCCCACTGGCAGATGCCTGAAAAGATGCCGCAGCAGGATAGAGTTTCGGCAACTCATGGGTATGAAAAATGTTATTAGAAATTTGTGGTGTGAGCCAAGTCAGTAGGGCTTGAACGCTCTCTAGCTGGGGAGTTTGTCCTACTAGCGTAATTTCGTCATCCCAACAAATGGCAACTCCTGAAGCACTGACGAGTTGCAATAAATTTGAGGATGATTGGACTAAACCTGCGAGCAAATTATCTGCTTGGGTGAGACATTGAACAAATTCGGGCTGCAAAGATTGCAATTTTATTCTGTATTCACGATCTTCATGGTCAGCTTTAGTTCCCAGTTCTAAAGACATAATTTGACCCAGAAATTCGCAGATAGTGCGGACTTCATAGGTTAAATGCTTAGACGATGAATAATGATGACAGGCAATTAAGCCCCATAATTGACGATCGCGAATTAACGAAATTGTCATGGAAGCCTTAACTCCCATATTGTGCAAATATTCCAGGTGGCAAGACGAGGCACTGCGTAAAATTGCCTTGCCCAAATCTAGCGATCGCTGAGTCATAGGATTAGCGATTGGCACTATAGGAGTCGGCAGTTGCTCAACATCAGGAATAAACCGAAGAGCATTGAGGATAAAGAGTTCTCTTGCTTCAAGCGGAATATCAAAAGCTGGGTAGTGTAAGCCCAACCAAGTATTCAGCCTATCTGCCTTATCTTCAGCCGTCACAACTCCTGCACCTTGAGGATCAAATCGGTAGATCATGACGCGATCGAACCCGGTAACTTTGCGAATTTCTTCGACTACAATTTGGCTCATCTGCTGAAGAGTAGATGCTTTTTGAATCTGGTCGATTGAGCTTTTAGTTTGATGATAGAAACTAAAGAAATTGCTATTTTGTCGAACTGGGTTCGGCTCTAGCTCCAGCAGTAAGACTCCATCATGACGATGAATTATTCCATCGAAGGATAGCAGTTCTTCTTCATTTGTTATTGATATTTTGAGTGGATTAATACTCTCAAAATCTTTTAACAGACAGTTCTGAAGCATGTCTAAATGCTGACTATCCAGAACCGTTGCCAAGGGTTGATTGAGTAATTCGTGAGGATGTCGCCCAATAAACTCGAAAGTGTTATGGCTAACTTGAAGGACAGTTAGCTGAGGTTCCTGAAGAACAAATAGAACACCATGGGGTTGGATTGAACCAGGAGTGCGAACAGGTTCGCGAGCATACTGGGTTAAATCGGGAGTTTGGGCTAGATTACCCATGCTAAATGTCATAGGCCACAGACTTCTATAAACTGGCATTGTAGCAATTCGCAGTGGGGGCGATCGCCCTAGCTGTAGAATACTGCAATTTCTCGTTTTAATTCTTTAACTAAAAAGGAAAGTCACCTTTAAAGTAAAGTTCATCAAAATTAACCTCAATTTCCTCACAGGTTCCTCAAGTTTTGGGAATACTCTGAAGGGGTAAGAAAGATTTTAATTTAATTTAACGAAATTTTTTCAACCCCTTCTTAAAAACTCCTGTAAAAACTAATGTCTACTTGTCCTTGTTGCTCTAACACCCTCTTACGCCATATCCAACATGGATCGCTAGCTTGGTTCTGTCGCTCTTGTTGGTCAGAAATGCCAAATTTTGAAGAGTATAGCCGCTTATCTTTGGTACCTGTCTGCTCTAAGAAATTGACTCCGCAACGACAGCCTAAGCTGATTGGGGTGTAGTCAATAAGTCTAAAAAATGAACTCCTACTAAATTAGGTAAAACTACAGCCGCTGCCCCCACTCGCTCCGGGGGCCCTAGCCCCACCGTTGCCATTCCTGCTGCTAATGCCGCCTCAATTCCTGATGCAGCATCTTCGACGACAAGGCAACTGGCTGGGAGTAGTCCGAGTTGCTGAGCGGCGTACAAAAAAAGATCGGGCGCAGGTTTGGAATGTTCTACGCTGTAGCCATCGGCGATCGCATCTATAAAATCAGTAATGCCCAGCTGTTCCACAACAGTTCGAGCGTTCTTACTGGCTGAGCCGATCGCAACTTTAATACCAGCTTGCCGCAGTTCCTCTATCAGTTCAAGCGCTCCAGGCAGTAAATCATGGGGTGTAATTTTTTGAACAAACTCTTCATAAAATCGATTTTTCCGCGCCATCATCTCCTGAATTTGATCTTCTGAAAAAGGGCGATCGCCAATAATGGACAACAGTGACTCCCGACGAGGCACACCGCGCAGTGCTTCATTGGCTTGACGGCTAAAAGGCAGTCCTACCTCGTCTGCTAGCCGCTGCCAAGATTGATAATGATACTCTGCTGTATCAGTAAGCACACCATCTAGATCAAAGATAACTCCTCGAATCTGAGGAGAGTTTGTGGGGCAGAGATCAAATTCGTGCCATTGGTTGCGCCAGTGCAGTTGAAACTTTAAACGAGTCCAATGAGAGGGCAAGCGAGCCTGGGCTACCAGTTGGTTTTCAACCCATTGAACGCCTCCAAACCCAAATACAACAGCTTGCCAAATTCCGCCTGCCGCTGCGCCATGAATTCCTTCTTTCGCATTTTGACGAGTATCCTCAAGGTCAATCATTGCAGCCTGCATAAATTGACTGTAGCTATCTTCACCCAAATCTGAAGCCAGGATAGCGTGAATTGCAGGCCCTAAAGATGAGCCGTAGGCAATATCAGTTCGTGGAGCATAGTAATTCCAATTTTTTTGTAACGCAATTTTGCTGTAAGGAAATTCTTGAGAAAATCGCATTAAGTAGAACAGCATCAATACATCTGGCTGCTTCAACACTTGCCGTTGGTTGATTTCAGCCAAACCCAAAATAGCCTGCATAGACTGACGACGCGGCTCATAGTCTGCCAATTGAATATCTTTAAGCTCAAAAAAACCTTCAAATTGTTCAATCAAACCCGTCACAGAATCAGTTGGAATCCAGATATAGGTAACAAGATCTTGCCACCGAATTCGACGTTCTGAGGTAAGCTGAAGTTTTTGTTCTAATACAGTAGATTGCTCTGGAAATTTTTGACGTAGCCAGTCGTAAACAAAGATTGCTTTTTGTAGATGCCATTGCACCATACGGTTGGTAAACGCATTGTTACTAACATACTCATGGTATTCATCGGCTCCAATCACCTCCCGAATCTCATAACGTTCCTCTTTAGTGTTCCATTCAACCCGACTCATCCAGAACACAGCCGTATCAAAAATAATTTCTGCCCCGTAGTCTCGCATCCATTCATCATCTTCTGTAGCTTGCCAGTAATACCATGCTCCATAGACGATGTCAGCGCTAATATGAATTTCGCGATCGCGGCACCAAATTCTGATATCTTCCCCATACAGATCATTTTGAGGCGGCAACCACCGAGGAGTCACTTCATCACCCGTTTCGGCGCTTTCCCAAGCAAACATTGCCCCCTTATATCCATAGTGCTTAGCCTTGCGCCGAGCACCATTCAGGGTATGGTAACGATAGGTTAGTAAATTACGGGCAAGAGTGGGTTGTGTAAAGGTGAAAAAAGGCAGGATGAAAATTTCAGTATCCCAAAAAACATGTCCTCGGTAACCAAAACCTGAGAGCGTTTTAGCAGGAATGCTAAAGCGATCGGTGTGGCGAGGAGCGCTGATGAGTAACTGAAAAAGATTGTAGCGAACTGCTGCTTGAGCAGAGCGATCGCCCTCAATGATCACATCGCTCTTTTGCCAAACCTGATCCCATGCTTGCTGATGAGCTTGGAGTAGAGAGGCATAGTCGGGCAATATTGCTAGCTTCGCTTGAGCCGCTTGAACTGGCTTTTCAACTTCTCGTGAGGTAAAAACAGTGACTCGCTTCTCTACCGTTATGGTTTGCCCCGACGAAGCCGAAACCGTGGTACTCAAAGTTGGGTAGCCCGGAGGATTGCTGATTTGTAAGGAAAAATCAGATCCAGTTAACGTCATACTCATTGCCATCCCCAATTCAATGCGAGAGCTACGAGTCCGAAGATGAAGCCAGATCCCTGATTCAACCTTACCTTGGTCAAGTCGTTCCCAGTGGCTAAAACCTTGATTTTCAGGATATCCATTAAGGCTGGTTTGAATTTCAATAACGCTATCACAATCAACAGGTGTTATCTGAACACGCAGCCCTAGAACATGCTCATCAGCAAGACTAGCAAAGCGTTCAAAATTTAGGTCTAGAGTTTTACCACCCGGACTTCGCCATCGAACTTCCCGACTAACAACGCCATAGCGCAGATCTATTTGCCGTTTATAATTTAGGATTTCGCCTTGATCTAGCCGGAAGCGATCGCCATCAACGACAACTATCAATGGGAGCCAATCTGGACAATTAGCCAATTCACTATAAAAAACGGGCACATCATCGTACACACCACAAATCAAAGTTCCCGGTACCGCAGCCGGATAGCCTTCTTCAAAGCTGCCCCTTGTTCCTAAGTAACCATTACCCAGGGTAAAAACTGTTTCTCTAGCCTGTAATTTATCTAGGTCAAACTGAGTTTCACAGATTGTCCACTCGCTGTACTGAAGAGATTGAATCAACGGTTGATTGTTCATGAGAATTGGCTTTCACTAACAGTTCATTGATAGATCAGTTTCTTTATCCTTTCGTTTTCCTCTTCTCGTTTCACTGAGAAGCCGAGAAGAAAAAACTCTACAATTGCTTAAGAATCGTTTCAGCCCTAGGTTTATAAACTAAGTGAAATAGAGTGTCTAGATAATGCAGCAATTCCTGGCGATCGTCCTGAAAAACAAAGTTCCAAAAACTATACATTTTTGCTAACAAAAGTAGATGTCGCGTGTGTAACTGCCAATTGTAATGATTTTGAATTTGCTGGACTGCCCAATCAGAATTATCTTGCCAATAGTGAGGGTCTAAATTGCACTGGTCAAAAAAGTCTAAAATTCGCTTTGAAGTTCCCTCTAGATCCGTAGGGTTAAGATGAAAGTGATCATGGGCATCTCCCAAAATTTCTAACGAGCCACCAAATTCACTGACAAAGGTCGGTAGTCCAGAACTCATTGCCTCTAAAACCGTGCGACCAAATGCAGCAAAGTGAGTAAAGTGAACAAATATACCCCGATAATCAGCAATAATTCGGTAGATCTCGCCCAGGTCTACCCCTGGCAAAGACGTACCAATCCAACGGACGCTGCCATCTAGACCATACTGCTGAATAATCTGGTGCAGTTGAACGATCGCTTCTGCTTCCTCAACAGAGTTTGCTTGGGAAGCATCTAACGTATGAGTTATTAAAATGAGGTTGCATTGCGATCGGAGTGGCTGGCTCCTCCCAAAGCATTCGACCAGTCCTTTGAAGTTTTTAGCAGAGACTAAAGGAGCGATCGCAAGAATAGGAGTTTTACTGAGGTCGTTAAAATGTCCTACAATGTGCGGATCTTCTTGAGTAAAAAGAAGATCATGGACTCGTGCCCGCACAGCAGGAATGCGATCGCCCGTTCGACTATAAGGGAAAAATAATTGCTCGTTGACTCCTGGAGGAACTCGATTAAATTTGGGACTAAACAAGTTAATGCCATCAATGACATGATATAAATGGGGCAGACTAAAGCATTTATAGGATTCGTACTGCCCCAGCGTATCGGGTGTACCGACAATTTCTTGATAAGAAGAGGTAATAATAAAATCAGCGGCATTCATACTAATTAAATCGGCAGTAAACTGAGATGAAAAGTGATGCTCTGCCTCCATTTCTTGCCAATACATATCGCTAAATAAATACCGAGGCTTTTCTAGTGTATGAGCGATCGTGCAATGCGTTACATTGAGCCGACGCGCCAACAAAGAAGCCACTAAATTACCGTCACTATAATTGCCAATAATGAGTCCGGGGCGATCGTGAAAGTGAGCCAGCAGTTCTTTTTCTGCATCAACTGCAAAAGTTTCGAGATAGGGCCAAATTTCGGATTTAGGAATCCAGTGTTGAATCAATGGGTTATGGGCATCTTCTACGTGAAAGGGAACTCGCAAAATCCAAGCATTTTGAGTGCCGTGAATTTTTTCTAACGGCATATTGCAGTGGGTGCCGTCACAATTAGGAATGAGCCGCGTCAAAATCACCACATCCGGTTGGATTCCTAGCCCACCCAAGCCTGCTAATTCAATCTCTTCCCAGAGGTAATGCTCTAAACTAGCGGCTTGCTCTAACACATAAACCACCTGTCCCGTAACCTCAGGTCGTTTACGAGTTCCTTCTTGGGCAACCCATCCATGAATAGAAACCAAGACAACCCGAAAGACTGCTGGAATACGAGCCATAAAGGCTTCTAGGATAGCAGGTTCAGGATTTAGAACGAGATGATTTAAAAGCTCTAGGCTCTCCTGCACACGAGCCGTGTTATTTCCCCAACCCGGTTCAAATCCAAGCTCCTGGAGAGGTTTCCGAAACGCTTCGCAGGGTTGATTAGCAGGGCGATCGCTCAAAACCTCTAAAGCCTGTTTGACTCGTTCAATTAACTGTTCGCTAGAGTGAATTTTATCGTTGATCATCAGCGATATATTATCGTATTGATGCTGTTTCAAAACCTGAAACAGTGCATTCAACCAATACTGCGGATCGCTTAAAACCTGGTTACACAAATGACGATTGAGTACCTCTAGCCCCTGCCCAATTGTCCGAGGATCATGAATAGTCGGAGCTTTTTCGTAGAAAGGATGCATATCAATTTCTAGAATCCTCGGTTCAGATTCTAATGAACGATCGCCCTCTGCTTCTCTACTTGTTTTTACTAAAGAGTCGCGCATCTTCAGCAACGCCTGTGGGGTTCTTTGTTCAAGCTGAGTCAAGTCGTTATTCAAGCTCCAAATCTCCTGACTAGCAACCCAAGGACGCACCAGCACCCAGATATTCTTCTCTGCCAGAATCAATTCATGAACAAAGTGGAGTAACTTTCCTAACACAGAGGTGTGATAAAAATAGGTCGGCTTTTGAGCCTGGTGGCAATAGTCCGAGAATGTTTGCAAGATTTCATTTCTCAAGAAGTACCGTTTGCCCGAATCTCTTAATACATCAATTAACTGAAGGAGATCAACTTGTTCCTCTCTGGAGAGAACATTCTGAATTAAGTCATGCATGGTAGTGAGTTCCTTGCTTTAACAACCATCTCTAGTTGTTTTTGTGCATCGATCATTTTTTTACAAAAGACTCTATTCGTTGTGCCTCAACTATTGGCTCAGTAGAAACCAAATACTGCTTAAACCATTGAGTTGCTAAGTTTGCCACTTTATTCAACGCTTCAGAATTCTCGCTTAAATAACTTGCTCCAGCGATCGTCTCAAGTTGTTTTTGTGCATGAATTTTTTCCAATGCATCTTGGTTAACATGCTGGGCACGGGCATCGTCTTCGGCTACCATTAACAGGGTCGGTGACTGAACGTTGGACAAAACGGCGTTCGCTAAATCTAGCCGTCCTCCCAAGCAAGCGATCGCCCCGACTCGGCTTGGTTTTTTTGCCGCTGCCAGGATAGCAGCACCAGCCTCAATCCCGCTCCCGAAATAACCCATTCTCAAACCTTGAGTAGCAGGATATAAAGATAACCAATCAGTCGCTCCTCCTAAACGTTCAGCCAACAAATTTGCATTGAAAAGCAAATATTTAGTGTTGCGATCGCTAGCCTCTTCATGTAATGTCAACAAGCTAATGATTAACGTTGCTAACCCAGCCTGATGTAAAACTGCTGCAATACGTTGGCTACTTTGACTATATCGACCTTTATTAGTACTATGCACTAATATAATTAAACTTTCTGCCTGAAGAGGGATGACCAAATCGCCTTCTAAATAAATGCGATCGGCTGTAATAGAAAATAGTCTCTCCTTGTAGTTTTCTTTAATGTTCATTAATAAATCCTCTTTGAATAATTTGAATAAATTTAAAAAATTGGCTTATTAGCAATATACGCTATCGCCTTGAGTATCTTGTGAGGAGCGACAAACGCACAAAATTGCGAGCATTCTTACTTTAGAGTTAGATCAATCTTCAGTGATCTCATTACAATTTTAGACACAATTAAATCTTAAACACAATCAACAGTCAGCTTCAATTTGAAAAATGCAGCAGTTATTTGTTCCTGCCGTCTTCCTGGTTTTTCTTCAGTCCTGTAGTTCTTCTTCGCCTGAGAGCCTATATGACCTCATCAGAACCTTTCAGCTACTCGCCACAATCCAAAACCCTTACTCCGGCTCTATCAGTGAATCATCCAGAGATAAATTTTGTTTTAGCTGACTATCAGTGGGAGCATCGAATTTTACTAATTTTTGCACCCTTCGAACGATCGCCTGCCTACCAGCAGCAGATGGCATACTGGGATGAAGAAGGTGTCCAAGAGCGAGAACTGAAGCTAGTAGAGGTGTTAGGAAGCGCTGGTCAGGTTGGTGGGCAGCCCATTTCTTCTGCATCGGTTGAGAAACTCAGAGGATGTCTGAGAAGTATCAAAGATTCTTATACTTGCCCCCCAGCCCATTCTGGGGGACTTCCGAACCAATGCTCCTTCAAAGTCTCCCAGAATGGGGGATTTAGGGGGCGGATCGGAAGCAATCTAAACTTCTCAGACATTCTCTCAGGCAACACTTTGGAATTGCCCCAGGGAAGTTTACGGTAATTTTAGTTGGTAAAGATGGTACTGAAAAGCAACGAAGTCAAACACCAATCGATCCAGCCACGATTTTTCGCACGATTGATGCTATGCCCATGCGTCAGCAAGAAATGCGCGATCGTCAGTAGCTTGAATCGCTTATAGGGAAAGGATAACAACGATGCAAACTCTCAAACTGATTTCTGGACAAGACATTCCTATTCTAGGGATGGGGACTTGGCAAATGGGCGAGGATATGGGCGATCGCCAGAGTGAAATTAAGGCTCTGCGCCATGGATTAGAGCTAGGACTTTCTCTCATTGACACGGCTGAAATGTATGGAGAAGGAGGGGCAGAGGAAGTCATTGCAGAGGCGATCGCTAACCGTCGAGCAGAAGTTTTTTTAGTTAGCAAAGTTTATCCTTACAATGCTTCTAAACGAGGAGTAATAGCGGCTTGCGAACGAAGCCTGAAGCGATTGAAAACTGATTACCTTGATCTTTATTTGTTACATTGGCGGGGTTCGGTGCCGTTGACAGAGACGTTGGAAGCGTTCCAGACACTTCAACAATCTGGAAAAATTCGGAGTTATGGCGTGAGCAATTTTGATGTCGCAGAGATGCAGGGAGCCGTTTCATTGAAGGGTGGAAACGGCATTGTGACAAACCAAGTCCTCTACAATCTTACGCGGCGCGGCATTGAGCAAAACTTACTGCCCTGGTGTCGGCAACAGAATATTCCAATCATGGCGTATTCTCCCATAGAACAAGGGCGCTTGCTGAATAGCAGGACACTTAAGGCGATCGCGCAAGAAAGAGGAGTATCTACGGCACAAATAGCGATCGCCTGGTTGTTACACCAAGACAACGTGATTGTGATTCCCAAATCTAGTCACGTTGATCATGTAGGGCAAAATCGGGCTGCCCTAGATTTGAAATTGAGCGCTGAAGAACTCAATATTCTAGAAACTGCCTTTCCCGTACCTACCCATTCTGTGCCTTTAGAAATGCTTTAAGGCAACTCTCTAAAAAAACGGAAATGAGCGATCGCTCCCATCAAATTGCAGCCTACCATAGCCTAAAAACTGCCCATAAGGAGCAGTCCCTGGAGGATAAGCGGTCACTCCAAATAAGTACACACCATCTCGTCTAGGATTTCGTCTGGGCTGTAATTCTAAGGTTACGGTGTTGCCAGGAGAAACCGGAGGATCAAAGACAATTGAGAGGGTTTGGGCATCCCGATCAAAGTAATTTTCGCCTAGATTAAGTTCGTCTCCCCGATCGCGCCTTGTTCCAACAAAAGCTCGGCTGTCTTCGGCATCAAATTGTACTAAGCGTGCCCGAGTCGAACCATCGCGCTGAGCAATGACCACTTTCTGTAAAGGTTCTCCTGCATCTTCTGGGATACTCAAAGTGAAATAGTAAGACGCGCTTGAAGCAGAAGTCTGCCTTTCGGTCGTTGCAACATTTACTAAGCTGGGAGGATGAACAAAGTAGACTTTGCCATCTCGCAGTTGCACCGCTTGAGAGGACATAACAAAAGCGTTGTGCAGAAGAATGCTACTACAGGTTGAGGCGATCGCTAGACTAAACCAAGAAGGAAACCGCATAGATTAATTAAGAATAGGATGTTGTACGTTTATTCTAGCGATCGCCTCTACACTTATTTAGGATTGAGTTGGGTTGAATCACGACCAAAAGTTGTCCAGCCGTTACGAGTTGCCCGATCTGACAAAATATCTCTGTCACCATTCCGGCACGATCAGCGAATACAGCAATTCCCATTTTCATAGCTTCTAAAATGACTAGGCGATCGCCCTCAGCAACGCGACACTTCACTCATTGTGAATCGTTTGCGATCGCTGATGCTCCGGATATTTCCCATCTCCGTAGTTGGCGAGGATACTTAAAAAGCCTGGTCTAGAGAACAGATCAGATTGGTACGAATCTAGAGAATAATCTATACTTTAAACTAGCAAGATGATTGAAAATTATAATAATAGTACGCTCTCGGCACTAATCTATTAACACTGATGACCCCATCTGATTTTACTCAGTTAACTGCTCCCCTAGACGCTGTATTTTCTAGCTATGATGAGCCAGAAGCTTTGTTTGAAGCCTTACTGCCAACCGTATGCAAGGTTCTGCAAGCCGATCGCTGTTTTCTAGTCGTGCGTCAACCTGCTACTCGACTGAGCCGCGTCTTTTGCTGGCGACGTAGCCTCCAGTTTCCCGACCTTGCGACCGAGCATTGGGAAATAGAACAACCTTGGGAAAAGGATGATCCAATGTTTGCAGCAGCGTTACGGACAGATCCTTCTATTTTTGTCGAGGATGTGGATACAACAGGGGCAGACGTACTTAATGTAGAGTTTGAGCGCGCCAACTTTGGGCATCGAGCCTTAATACATGCGCACATTTGCCAGGATGGCACCCTGCGAGGTATTTTACAGCCCTGCATTTTTGGTCAACCTAGAATTTGGAGCGAGATCGATCGGCAGATAGTGGCTCGAGTCATTAAACAAGTCAGACCCTTTGTGGTGCGCTATGGTGAAACAGCTAGACTCCGAACGTAATACCTAGAGAGTAAAAGTCACTGCCTTGGTTTATCCGTTCTATTTGCTCAGTTTCTCAGTAGTGGAGTAGCCAGGAAGGATCGTGTCGCGCATTAGCATAGAACCACTTAACCTACCAACGAAAAAAGTTTCTTCGCTAGAGTTCCCTTTGGAGGGATAGAGGCTAACAAGAACGGTACAATCCGCTCCTAGACTAAAATTGCTTCGACTAAGAATTCATTCTCTCAGTTCAGCGATTTATGCATAATTTAGCAGGGCACATAAACGTACCGACCCGCTCAAAACCTCTCTCCTCTAGAAGAGAACTCAGAGAGAGAGGCTAGTGATCTCGCCTTAGCATAACTCCTGACCTCTTCCCTAGTTAATGATGGGGAAACCAACTTTTCACACCAAAATTTAGAGATACTAAAACGTTAGGCAGTGCCACTGACTTACGTTTTGAACGTATCAATTATAAAGGAGATTTAAATTGTACTGATGCAAGGTATGAATTTGAAGAGATAGCCTGTAAGGTAAAGGTCATATTTTATTTATGTAGATGATAACTCTATGTTAGTTATAAATAACCCTTATTTGAGTGGTTTAGTGCTAGCGAAAACCAAATTGGGCATACTTCAATAAGCATTGTCTCCTGCTACAAGCATTCAATTAAATCGTGTTTTCCTAGCTGTCGTTGATATCTCGAAGTTCCTTTTCTACTAAGAAGAACATGCTAGAACTGGTCAAAAATCTTCTGTTACCTAGTCAATACATTCCTCATGGACATTGTTATTTGTGGCAGATGCCTTTAGTAGGACTGCACCTTGTGAGCGATGCTCTCATAGCCGTTGCCTACTTTTCCATTCCAGCCATGCTTGTCTACTTTGTCTGCAAGAGAGGCGATATCCCATTCTCTAGAGTGTTTCTGCTATTTGGGGCTTTCATTGTCCTTTGTGGCACAGGGCACCTCCTTAATATTTTGACACTCTGGTATCCGGCTTATTGGGTTTCTGGCGTAGTACAGGCGATCACTGCACTAGTTTCTTGTTATACCGCCTTGCAATTGATTGAACTGTTGCCTCAGTTTCTGGCACTACAAACGCCAGAACAATTAGAAACGCTTAACCGCGAACTAGAGAAGCAGGTAGCAGAACGCCAGCGAACCGAAGAAACCCTGCGGATGATTGTTGCCGGAACAGCCGCAGTGACTGGAAATGATTTCTTTGCCGCCTTGGTGCAAAACTTGGCGATCGCCCTTGATGTGGCTTATGTCATGGTTTGTGAGGCAGTTGATGATGGACAGACGTTGCGCAGCCTTGCCCGGTGGTCAAATGGAAAGTTAGTAGAAAACATTGAGTACAGATCGTCTGGTACTCAATGTGGGGTGACGATGATAAGTAAGTCGTTGTCTGCTTATCTTGACCCGTTGCAACAGCATACTGATGCACTCCGGCTTCAGGAAATGGGAGCCGAAAGCTACATGGGTGTGCCTTTGTTAGATACCAACCAGAAGGCAATTGGTCAACTCTGTGTTTTTGATGTCAAACCTTTCCTCATCGACGATCGCACTCGCGCTTTGTTCAGCGTGTTTGCAGTGCGGGCAGCCACTGAACTGCAACGACAATGGGCAGAAGATGAGAAACATCGTGCTTATGAAGAACTAGAGTTTCGGGTGGCAGACCGAACGGCTGAACTAGTGGCTGTCAATGTTGCTTTGGAAACTGAAATTGAGGAACGGGTTGTTGCAGAGGCGTTATTGCAGCAGAGCCAAGAGCAGTTTTCTAAAGCTTTTCATTCAAACCCCGTCGCCTCTTGTATTTCAACTCTCAAAGCAGGACAAATTTTAGATGTTAATACCAGCTTTCTAAACTTGTTTGGCTATAGCCGGGAGGAAGTGATCGGTCGCACCGCGGCTGAGTTGCAAATTTGGGCAAACCCAGCCGACCGCGATCGCTTAATTCAAGGCTTACAGCAGCAATCAATGCAGCTAAATGCTCCCTTTCGGACTCGCTCTGGCGAAGTTCGAGAAGGCATGTCCTCCTTTGAAAAGATTGAAATTCAGGGAGAATGCTGCCTTCTCAGCATCATTTACGATATTACTGAGCAAAAACAAGCAGAAGCAGAACAGTTGCAGCAGATGCAATTGGCAGCGCTACGGGCAGACATTGGCACCGCCCTGACTGAAGGTGAATCTATTCAGGATCTGCTGAACCGCTGTGCGATCGCCTTGCACAAACACGCCAATGCCGCCTTCGCCCGAATCTGGACACTCAACGGTTCTGAGCAAATGCTGATTCTACAGGCGAGTGCCGGGATGTATACGCACCTTGATGGCAACCATAGCTGCATCCCTGTGGGACATTTCAAAATTGGTTGGATTGCCCAACACCGCCAGCCCCATTTAACTAACGAGGTCGTGAATGATCCTTATATCAGTGATTCTCAATGGGCAGAGCAGGAAGGCATCGTTGCTTTTGCGGGCTATCCGTTAACCATTAAAAATCGTCTTTTAGGAGTCATGGCAATTTTCGCCCGTTACCCTTTAGCTGAACATACCCTCAAAGAGATGGCATCTATTGCCAGGGCGATCGCGGTGGGCATCGATCGCAAATTAACCGAAGAGGCTCTTCGCCAAACCGCCGAGCGAGAGCAGGCATCTGCACGCGTGCTCCAACGGATGCGGGAAACTCTTGATCTAAAAACTATTTTCCACGCCACAACCGAAGAATTACGGCAAGCAGTGGGGTGCGATCGCACGTTGATTTATCAATTCAATGCAGACTGGAGTGGACAAGTGGTTGCCGAGTCAGTGGGCAATCTATGGAAAACACTGATTCCTGACCCGATCGCCTGTTCCGGGTTAAATCAGGGAGCCGCTGATCAAGCCAACTGCACTATCAAACAATTTGACGGCACAGAAGTTTTAATTCAAGACACCTACTTACAAGAGAATGAAGGGGGGGCATATCGTCAAAAAACGAATTACTGCTGTGTGACTGATATTTATCAGCAAGGGTTCAACGCTTGCTACATAGAATTTCTAGAATTGCTTCAAGCACGCGCTTATATCATTGTTCCAATATTTTGTGGTAGTCAGCTTTGGGGATTATTGGCTACCTACCAGAACACCAAGCCTCGTCAATGGCAGCTAGCCGAAATTCAAATGGTGTCTCAGATTAGCACTCAACTAGGGGTTGCAGTCCAGCAGGCAGAACTCCTTGCCCAAACCCAATATCAAGCTCAAGCGCTAAAACAAGCAAAAGAAGCTGCTGATGCTGCAAATGGGGCTAAAAGCGAGTTTCTAGCCAACATGAGTCACGAACTCCGCACTCCTCTTAACGCAATCCTGGGCTTCACACGACTAATGCAACGCGATCCTTCATTACCAGAAAAACATCATCGCTCGGTCGAAATTGTTAACCAAAGTGGTGGACACTTGCTGGGTCTGATTAACGATGTATTGGAAATGTCTAAAATTGAAGCTGGACAGATCACCTTAAACGAAACAGTTTTTGACTTGTCTAAAATGCTGCAAAGCCTAGAAGATATGCTGCAACTAAAAGCACGATCTAAAGGATTACAGCTTATTTTTGACTATGACTCGATCGTGCCGCACCCTATCAAAACCGATGAAAATAAACTGCGGCAGATCTTAATTAATCTATTAGGAAACGCCATTAAGTTCACGGAACAAGGCTATGTTAAGCTGCGAGTGACAACGCAGCCCGTTATTGATGAGCCCTTAAATCCCATCCATGAACTCAACGTGCTGCAATTAGGATGTCCAGATTCTAGGTCTCAACTTTTGTTTTTTGAAGTCGAAGATACTGGCTTTGGTATTGCAGCAGACGAGATGGACGACTTATTTGAAGCCTTTAAGCAGACCCGTTCAGGACGGCAATCTCAGGAAGGAACAGGGCTAGGGCTACAAATTAGTCGTCAATTTGTGCAATTAATGAGTGGCGAAATTACGGTTCGCAGTGAACTAGGTAAAGGCAGTTGTTTTTGCTTTCATATTCAGGTCAAGCTCGCTGAAACGGTAGTAACAGAAACAGCAATAAAATCTTCATCAATCCATAGTACAATTACCACTCAGCTAAAACAAGGCAATCACCGTGTTCTAATCGTAGAAGACAACCTTCTCAATCGTTTGTTATTAAATAAACTTCTAAGCAGTTTGGGGTTTGAAATCCAGGAGGCTGAGAATGGTCAAGCTGCGATCGACATTTGGAAACAGTGGCAACCCCATCTGATCTTTATGGACATGTACATGCCCATTGTTGATGGTTATCAAGCTACTCAAAAAATTCGGGAACTAGAGGAGAAGCACAATACCCATCATTCTCCCGGTGCTTTATCCTTTCGTCCTCCTACCAAAATCATTGCCTTAACAGCTAGTGTTTTTGAGGAGCAACGACAAGAAAGCTTGTCAGCAGGCTGCGATGATTTTGTCAGTAAACCCTTCCGGCTTGAGGAAGTGCTTGAGGTGTTATCCAAACATTTAAATGCACAGTTCCCTGAGGCGGCTCCGGGGGTGATTGCCCCCCACTTAACATTGCCTGAGCCCAGTTATCATCTTGATGCGATCGCCCTAACCGTTATGCCACCCGCATGGGTTGCCCAGATGCGTTTTACTGCCGCTCAAGGTAGCGATGTCGAGAGTCTTAAGCTAATTGCTCAAATTCCCCCTGAGCATACCTCACTGATTACAGGCTTAAAAAATTTGGTTGAAAAATACCAATTTGACCAGCTAGTAACATTAACCCAGTCAACGCACTTAGAGAATTTTTAGGACAGACCCATGAATTGTGAAAGCACTCTTAATCATTCTCTATCTGTCGCAGTTCAAACAGACATTTTGATTGTAGATGATGTCCTAGAAAACATTCGTCTCTTATCAGCCATGTTGGACTGCAACGGCTACCAAACCCGCAAAGCAACGAATGGCGCAATGGCATTGACTGCTGTTGAGACAACTTTACCCAGTCTAATTCTGCTAGATATCCGAATGCCTAACATGAGCGGATACCAGGTTTGCCAACGCCTCAAATCAGATCCTAGAACCGCTCATATACCTATTATCTTTCTGAGTGCAGCAGATGATATTACTAATAAAATAGAAGCATTTAAAGTAGGAGGTGCAGACTACATTACTAAGCCTTTTCATATAGAAGAAGTCTTGGCACGCATTCAAAATCAACTTGCTATGATTGCGGCTCAACAAACCATTTGTCAGCTTAATGCCCAGTTAGAGGGACGGGTTCAGGAACGAACTCAGCAGCTAGAAACTGCAAATTCTCAACTCTCGAAACTGGCATTTCGTGATCCGCTCACTTGGTTGCCTAATCGCGCTTTATTCATGGAGCGCCTTCACGAAGCCTTAAGTCAACAGCAGGCAAGCTCTGAAAATCAGTTTGCTGTGTTTTATCTAGATTGCGATCGCTTCAAACCTGTCAACGATTCGCTTGGGCATCAAGCAGGCGATGAGTTACTAATTGCCATCTCTGAGCGCCTAAATTCTCTCTTGCGCCAAGAAGATTGTTTGGCGCGTTTAGGGGGAGATGAATTTGTTATTTTACTTGGTAAACTAGAAGACTCACGATACGCAACTCAAGTTGCCGATCGAATTATTAAAAGCTTTGACCTTCCCTTTCATTTAAGGGGAAAAGATATCTTTGTCTCATTTAGCATCGGGATTGTATTAGAGTGTTCAAGTTACTGGGATCCTGAAGAACTGCTACGAGATGCGGATACCGCAATGTATCAAGCCAAGGCTCTAGGAAAAGACCAATATCAAATTTTCGAGCCTTCAATGTATCAAGCAGTGTGCCATCGATTACAGATTGAAACAGATCTACGACAAGCAATTCAGCGCCAAGAGCTAGCTCTGTATTACCAGCCCATTGTTGAATTAGCAACCGGTAACATTGTTGGGGTAGAAGCATTAATTCGCTGGCACCATCCCATTCAAGGTTTGATTCCACCCGATCGATTTATTCCGATTGCAGAAGAAACAGGATTTATTTTAAAACTAGGGCACTGGGCGCTTAGAGAAGCCTGCGGTCACCTTCGTTATTGGCAAGACCAATGCATTGTCGCCTCATCGTTTTCAGTCAGCGTCAATGTCTCAGCCTGCCAGTTTGCTCAACCTGACTTTGTTAAGCAGCTTGATGAAATTTTGGCGGAAACTCAGCTTGCACCTCAGTGCTTAAAGCTAGAAATCACCGAAACAGTAATCATGCAGGATATTCCTTTGGTTGCCGATAACATCAGTAACTTACAGGAGCGATCGATTCAATTAAGCATTGATGACTTTGGCACAGGGTACTCATCGCTGAGCTACCTTCATTCATTTTCAGTCGAAAATCTTAAAATCGATCGCTCGTTCATCAATCGGTTGCATAAAAAGAAGAGCAATTTTGGGTTAGTGACTGCGATCGTGCAAATTGGTAAGGCGATGAAGATGAACTTGATTGCAGAAGGCATTGAAACGAGTGAACAGCTTGCCCATTTGAAGTTTTTGGGCTGTCAGTTTGGTCAAGGGTATCTCTTCTCTAAACCCTTGCCTTCTGAAGAAATGATTGTTCTTCTCAGTACGACTCATCAAAAGCATTTAGAGGCTTCTGAGTAATCTTGATTCACTCTATCATCGGTTGATTCCTACTAAGATTAAAAGGTAAGGGAGTTACGTGAAAATAAAACACCAGTGAAATGCATTGACTTTTCAGCCCCCTAAATCCCCCATTCTAGGGGACTTTGAAAGGTTCGGGAGTCCTGCCCCAGAATGGGGGATTTAGGGGGCGGTTCGGGGCGTTATTTAATTGCAACTCCCTAACGAGTTAAGTTGCTAATCAGGCTTACAGCGTCATGGGTGCGATCGGTGCAATATCAGGGTCTTGTCCGCCCACTTGGTTGGTGCGAAGTACCCACACTGATGCTCCCTGCTCTAAGAAAACCTGAACGATCGTATCACTTGCTTTTCGAGGTAGGAGCGTTCGCCAACTCACTAAACCTGCCCACAAATTACGAAGCGGCTCGTCTTCGAGAGTGCTACCCAAATTAAATTCATTGGTTTCCCAATCACTGCGAGGAGAACCCAGCGGCTGCAATTTGCGGTATAGCTTTGTTTTTACGTCTAGGAGTTGTTGATAACACTGGGTTTGCGCTGGATTATTCGTTAGCCAGGATTGCAACAGATTTTGATTAGTGGCGATCGCCTGAAATACAAAGCGAAGACTATCAAACAACGCGTGATTAGAATCTTGGGCGCAATTATTAGCAGGACCAACATAGGTCGCGCCCGTACCGTCTCCAATTCGATAACGAGCAGTCATGACTTGCAATTGACTCACCATATTGCTAAGCGCCGATCGCCGCATCCCGTTAATATCCAGGTAGCCTGTAAATGGCTCAAACTTAACTAAAAGATCACAGGTTGGGCGGGTGCCTAGCCAGCCCCACTGCCGATCGCCCATATATCTTGACCAATGCAACGTTCCTGCCGTTAGACCATCTGTATTCTGGGAATACACTTGATAATACTGAATCTCAAACCGCAGTTCATGACTCAGCGGATCACGAATTACGGTTGCTAACCCGTAGGCAAAGTGCCCAAAGAACAGAGGAGTTGCAGCGGCAGGTTCCTTTTTTTTGCCCCCAATGCCACCATAGACATGGAGCAGCAACGCCCGATCGCCCACTTTCCAATCATCAATAGCCGCTTGAATTTGCTCTGTATACGAGCTTCCGGCACAAAGAACTGATGAGATTTGCCCTTTGTGCGCCGCAATGTTTGCCCAGGCTTCTTGGCGAATATAATGATATGCTGCTTTTTCACCAAACACTACCCGATCGGGCTGAAGCCGCAGCAAGGAGCGAGGAGCCAGCGATCGCACCACAAATTGTCCGGTAGCATCCTTAGCACCATAGATATACCAGCCTGTTTCGTTTAAGGGGGTTTGCTCTAGATGCCGAGTCGTAGAGGGATAGCTGCCTGTTTCAGACTGAATGACTGATGGGAGCCGCACGACTTCTGTCCAGCCATCGAACTGGCGTGAAGTAGGATTAAAATGCTTAACCTGAAACTGATCGGTGTTGGCGATCGCTCTTTCAAACTGCACTAAGCCGTAATAACGTCCGGTAATTTCAACAGGTTGATTCGCAATACGCAGAACCGGGCGATCGGATTCTTCGACCTTGACTTCTTCAAGCATGACGATGAGATCATCAATGGGGTGAGCGCCTGCTAAGGATTCTAGAGGATCGACTTGTTGCCAATGGTTTAACCGCTCTGGCAAAATAGTGCTGCCTTGCTGACTAGAATATTCTGCATCAGCGCTGAAGTGAACATCGCGCGTTACAGTTCGCACTCGCTCTTTTACCGGGGGATGATCAATCCAACGCAACAGCACCGTTTGTCCCACCATCCACTCATAGCCACGCTCAGCATGATGGACTTCAAACCAAACTCCTCGTACCTGAGTTCGTTCTGAGGACAACGGCAAGATTAAGCGACCCATCCAAGGTGCGATCGGGCGATACCATTGCAAATCGATAGTTTGAGATAAGGGATAATAGGTATAGTGATTAAAATCGGCACGCAGATAGCGATCATAATTGCTAGTTTCTTTAGAACGATGTGAACTAGCAATTAGGAACCGACCCTGCAAGATGGAAAGAATAAGGGCGATCGTGTGTTGAAGATTGCTCTGTCCATTCGGCAGTAACGCATGAGGATCCATAATCCCCCCCGGAACCTGATGCCCCATAGAACCTAACGAAATTTCGCTAATTTTGCCCTTGCGCTTTGCCCGGTTCCAATAAGACAAAGCAAATATCTGCCATCGTCCTGGAAAAAGAATTGACCCTAGACCTGCAACCTTATCTTGATCACCAACTAGATGATAAAGATGCGCCAGCTTCAAAAAATTATTGTTGGCGCTCATCACACCTCCCAGAGAAATCACCTCAATTTCGCAGCCCAGCACCCGCCTGAGATGAGGTGCTGCCGCAACCGACATTTGACCGCCGCCGCTATAGCCAATTAGGGTAATCGGTACGCCTGTACGAGGTTGATAACCCTGCTGCACCAGCCCGTTATAAAGTATTTGGGCAATTCCTTGATTGTAGATGGGTCCGTAACGCTGATCGGCAGATACAGCAACAATCCACGCATTCCGAAGATTGATCATGAGACCTAACAAAGAGGTAGGATTTTTCCACCGCACTTTGTCTGCTAGCCGCCAAGCCCAAGACAACAAGCGATCGTGATCCAAAGGTTGATTGAAGACGGAGTACATCATCAGCCCTTGTACAAACACGACATTTTTAGGTAAAGCAGTCTGAAGCGCCTGAATAAATTCGACTACATCGGGCGTGTAGGTTTCGCCAGACTGACCCACCCCGTCTAGATAAACGACATAGCGCGAGGGGCGATCGCCAGGATTAACAGGTACAACGGGCGCTGGAGTGCGGCGAGTGTCTAAACCGTCGCCATACCAGCCTGCCCACCAGCCCAAGGCTTCTAGGGGAGCCAGGAATCCGGCGAATATCAGCGCAACAACTCCAATCCAAACGAGATCAAAAAGTTGACGGATTAATTTGGGAATGCTTTCATGCCAGACAAAAAGACTTTCGCGGACTGGACGTAGCAGAATTGTAATGATTAGAAATAACAGAATCATTGCCAGCAAGCCCAACCCCAATTGAATAATCTGGGGAATGCTTCTTGAATAATGAGAGGAACGAACTAATAGGTTTTGAGCGGTGCCTACAGACGGTATCTGGACAGGGGCGATCGCCGATGATGCGGTAAGGGTTGCATCAGGGTTTTGGGTTTCGGGCTGCTCTGGTGTTGAAGCTAAAGCTTCTGGGGCTTGGGGCAATGGTTCTGGTAAAGCCTCAGCCAGCCGTGTTTCTAGTCCAGATTGAACAATCTCTTCTAATTCCGAGCGATTATCAGCCAGATCAACACCTGCCACCTGTTCGCTTAAGCGCCGTCCTAGCTTGGCGATCGGCTGTCCAATCGTTCTTTGTAGAAGCTGTAGCACCAACCAACCGAGCGCCACATGAACCCAGGCAGAGGCTCCATCAACCTGGGCGATCGCGCTAAATCCGACGACCATTGCCAGCAAATGCCAGACCGATAATAAGTTAAAAATGGGAACTCCGGCATAGGGTAAAGCTGCCAGAAAGCTAAACAGTAACGGCGCGTAACTTAACCCCAAGTTTTTAACCAAACTGCTCCATGACAACTGCGAAAATCCAGGTATCCAACCCGTTAGCCAGGTGCTAGCCACTAGAAACAAAAAACCACAGGCAAACAAGACGGCATTCAGTAATAGACTAAAGACAAACCGTAATGGCTGCACCTGATTGGTAAATAGAATAATACTCTGTCCCACTGCTAAGGAGAGTCCTGCGGCTAGAACGACCAGAAGTGCGGCTGTTTGTCCCCCTGGAAAACTGACAATTTTTTGGAATGCCTCTGAGTTGAGAGAGAACGCTCCACTAATCAAATTGCCAAGTTCATTAAACAGCGGATCAGTCATTCCTAAGGTCTCCTAGTTAAATTAGCACTAGCGCTTGTGTAAAAAGAATCGGGCATTGCTGAATAGAAGTATGAATCCATTTAAAGCCTCTTTCCGTAAGAGAAGGAGGTTGAGGAGAGGTTTCGCTAACTGCTTTGCCAATAATCCTAGCCCCTAGCCCTTTTCCTAAGAGGGCAGGAGAACTAGATTTTCGTACCACAATTCAGCAGCGACTCTTTTTTACTTTTCATTCAGCCATTGCAATCCACCATACGCCTAATTCTTCCGAGAGGTAACCTCTTATAGGTATCTTGAAGAGATCACTTCTCCCCACGCCCTAATTTGCCATCTATGAGTCACCCTTTGCAACCCAACTCCAAGCGCATATTATGTAACCCTTTTCAAAGAATTGAGCGACCCTTTACGAGTATCTCAAAAAGCGCGCTTTATCTATTAAAATCATTCTCGGGTCATCTATCTAAGGGCTATAGGTGGAGCCGAATCCACCGCTTCTACCAACTTGCTGTATGCAGTCTCGCTACTTTTCTCTTGCTAACGGTAAGCGCAAGCCAAGGCAGGGCGATCGCACCATCAACCACCATCCCTGTCTTAGGGCAATTGCCATCCTTGACTAATCCAACCACTACTCCGCCCCTGCCAACGGGCGTAGAACGGCGAGGCACATTAGAAGCTGCTGGAATAAGGCTGGACGGAAAAGAACTGTTTAAAATTGCGTCTTCAGCTATTTTCAACCGCAGTGAGCCGGGTAGCCAAATTCCAGTCGAAGTTCGTGCCAAACAGGTGGAAGCCAATCTTAGACAACTGACTCTAGCAAGTAAAGTATCTGAGGATGAAATGCTAGACCCCGAAACCCTACGGGTTTCAATTGAGATACTGAATGGTCAGCCAGTTTTATTTGTTAAAGATGCTACCTTGACGGAAGCGAAAGTCTTGCTGACGGTAACCGATACAGATGCCCAGTTTTACTCCACAACCCAAGACAGACTGGCAAACCGATGGAAGGAAATTTTAGAGAATGAACTGCGCCAGGCGCTAGAACTGCGCCAGCCAGAAGCATTAGAACAACAGAACTCTGAAGCGATTAGAATTTTAATGGCAACGGCGCTGTCAACCGTTTTACTGAGTGGAGTTTGGATATTTTGGGGATGGCGCAGACGGAAGCTTGAGCAACGGCAGGCAGCCGAGATAGCGGCTCGTGTTGAAGCTACGCCTGCGGTAGAAGCAACTCATGCTGGAACAACCCATGTTGAAACCACTTACTTAGAGCCTTGGCTGTTTCAGAGGCTACATGATTATTTGGGATTACAGCGACGACTGAAGATTGTTCGATTTTTTCGGTGGTTGACTTTTTGGGCGATCGCTTTTACCTGGCTGATTGGGCTTGCCTATAGTCTCAGAACCTTTCCTGAAACGCGCCAGTTTGCCAACAGAGTCATTGCCATCCCGGTTGTAATTTTAATAACGTGGTTTCTAACAGGGCTAATTAATCGCCTTACCGATCTGGTCATCGATCGCTTTATCGAAAGCCGTGAGCAAGACCAATCTTTAACAGAAGCAAATTTACAGCGGGTCGCCACGCTTGCTAACGTGGTTAAAGGGCTAAAAAGAGTTCTGGTTTATTCTCTAGGTTTTCTCTGGGTGCTCCAGTGGCTAAATCTTGCACCCGGATCGCTTTTGGCGTTGGGAGCATTAGTTGCATTAGCAATTTCGTTTGCGGCACAAAGCCTGGTTAAAGATCTCGTGAACGGATTCTTAATTTTGTTAGAAGACCAGTTCCGAATTGGAGATTACGTCAGAATTGGTACGGCTGCTGGATTTGTGACAAACCTAAATTTACGCATCACTCAGATCCGCAGTGACGATGGTAATTTAATCACTTTACCCAACAGCCTAATTACTCAAGTAGAAAACATGTCACGGACTTGGGCAAGGGCAGATTTTCGGATTGAGGTCGCCTATGATACCAATGTGGATTTGGCTCTTGCAGTCGTTCGTGAAACCGTCGATCGCATGGCACAAGATCCAGAATGGCAATCCTTAATCTTCGATACCCAAGAACTGTTTGGCGTTCATCAGATTTCGCACACGGGCATCGTGATTCGCATCTTGATTAAAACGGCTCCGCTTAAACAATGGCCGACAGCACGAGAATTGCGCCGTCGGCTTAAAATTGCTTTCGATCGCCATAATATTCAAATTGGTGTTCCGCAACAAGTTGTGCTAGGCACCCTTACTGATATACTTGACCCTGCTGACACAACCTAAGAGCTAGAGTAATTCTGTGTGTTATTTTTTAATCCTTGTTAATTCTTGAGCAAAGCTGTTCATTAACATGAGTTAATTAATGTTAGGTTTTTGATTTGACCATTGTCAGTTAATTTGAAAAGCAATTCATCGCTCTGGTACAAGTTATGAAGCCCTCAATGAATCCACTATTAAGCAATTCACTATTAGCAGTTGGCGCGGTAATAGCGATCGAGATCGTTGGAGTTGCGGCTAAAAATCTTGCAATGGCACAGCCCATCCCGACTGAAACCCCAATTCTCATGGCACAATCCTCCACGATCACAGGCAGTTGGCGGCTTATCTCTATGGGAACAACCGCCGCTCTAACCGTACCCCTGCAAGCAACTGAACTGACCGCCAATTTTGAGGGCGATCGCGTTTCTGGTTCAGGTGGATGCAACCGCTTTACCGGAAGCTATGAAACCGAGTCAAATATATTAAGCCTTGGCGCTCTAGCCTCTACTCGCAAGGCTTGTGAGGAATCTGTGATGAATCAGGAGGCAAAGTATTTAGCCGCATTACAAGCCGCCCAGCAATATGAGGTGAATACTCAAGGTGAGTTGCAAATCTTTTACCAAACTGCGCAAGAGTCAGGCGTTTTACGCTTTACCTCTCAAACCGTCAGAGCGTTATGGTAAACAGTGCATTACCGTTCCATCACGGTTATCTTAATAGGATTTTATAACCACAAAGTCATGACGCTCATCTCTATTTTTTCTGTTGCACCTGTTGCTTTTTGCTATAAACTACGACGGGTACTCGCTTATAAGCAGGCGTGCCACATCGTACTTCAGTTTTTGCCTTAAAGATAACATTTACTTCAGGGTAGAACATTAGCGCCGCACCTTGCCGCACTGCGCCATAGATCACTTCTATATTGTCTAATTTACCTGCATCACCCTGTACAGTAACGCGATCGTGTTCAGCTAAGTTTACTCTTTCTGCATCGCTCCGATTGAGCAGAATACAGTGCCGATGGGGCATTCCCCGATACTGATCCCCAATTTTGTAAACCACTGTGTTGTGCTGCGAGTAGCTCCGTCCCGTCATTAATGCCAAAATAAGACTGTTTGCAGGTTCAGCAATTCCGAAATCTTTGGGTTCAGGTAAGGTAAGGTTAGGTAACGGCGTAGTGAGCATCTTTGCTTTTCCCGATGGTGTTTTGAAATGAGGCTCAGTGACGATGCGTCCAGAGATAGTGAATTCTTCTTGGGTATCGTCAAGGGTGGCGATTTTTTCGTAACCGGGAATGGTTTTAGCAATCAACTGTCGCACGTAGCGGGTATCTTGCATCTTACGCCACTCTACTGGATAGTCACCTAGCAACCGATGCGCCAGTTCTGTCAAAAATTCGACTTCCGAAATCAGGTCAGCATTCTTTAAGTGGGTTGTGCCTTCATCGTTGAACCGGACAAAGTTGTTACCCGACTCAACCGTAGTTTTGTGGGGGTTTTCAAACCGATTTAGGACAGGGATGATAATAGTATTTACTTTTGCCAATCCATTAAAGTGCCCAATGTTAGGTTTGGTAGCCATGTAAATAATGGTATCAATGTTTCCCAACGCCCGTTTTGCTTGGGCTGAGTCAGGATTAGCACCATAAATATTACCACCAACACATATTAGACTCTCTACTTTGCCTGCTTCTGCTGCTTCAATTAAATCGCGGGTGTGATAGCCCTTGGGTAGATTCAGCGATCGCCCCAAAAGTGTCTCTAGTGCTTGCTTAATCTCCTCTTTCAGCTTTACTGTTACGCCCATTGAGCCAAAGCCTTGCACATTAGAATGCCCACGCACAGGCATTAGCCCTGCGCCCATTCTGGCAATCTGACCCGTAATCAACGCAGTATTAGCAATGCTATAAACGTTGTCAACACCATTCATCTGTTGAGTAATTCCCATCGCCCAACCGAAGACCACACCCTTCGACATACCTATAATTGCTGCCGCTGCTTCAATTTCTGTTTGAGTAACGCCGCAAAGTGTACTAAGGGTTTTCCAGGAAAGCGATCGCGCCTGTTCTAGCACGGCTTCCCACCCTTCTGTATACGCTTGTAGGAACGGGTAATTAACTCGATTCTGTTCAATCAACGCTTTTTGAATACCAACAAATAGCGCCACGTCGCTACCTGGAATGGGCTGTAAATACAATGAAGCAATTTCAGAGCCAGGAACCAAAGATTTAACTGGGAACACAGGGGAGCCAAACTTGACCAATCCAACTTCCATGACTGGATTAATGACAATAACTTTACCACCGCGATCGCGCAGTTTAATGAGCTCATTCATTAAACGCGGATGATTTGAAGAAGAGTGCGCCCCTGCTAATACGACACAATCTGCTTGCTTCAGACTCTCTAAACTAACAATTGAGGTCTTTGTGCCAAACATTTCTTGGAGTGCCGTTGTCGAGGGCGCGTGGCACAAGTCTGAACAATCTGCCAGATTATTAGAACCTAGCGTTCGCAGCATCAGTTGTAGCAAGAATGCCGCTTCGTTAGAACCCCGACCTGAGCTATATGAAGCAATTCGTTCAGGATGTTTTTGGAATGCTTTAGTCGCGATCGCGTAAATTTCGTCCCAAGAGATGCGTTCGTAGTGAGAATTACCCGCCCGAAAGATTACTGGAAAGCTCAATCGTCCTAAGCGATCGGCTTCCATAGAAGATAATTGCTCTAGCTCAGCGATCGAATGAGTATCAAAAAAATGTGCTGGAATAGGCGGCTGAATTTCGGCTGAAATTGCCTCAACGCTTTTCATACAGCGCTGTAGTTTTTCACCTTCTTCGTTAGTAAATCCACCTTTTTGTCCCCCTGTGCCCCAAGAACAAGATAAACAAGCACTATGGTGAAACAGTGTTTTCCAGATTTTTGGTCCCTCTGGCGACAGCGTATGCTTTGCCCAATATTCAATAATAGGAATACCGCCCCCAATCTCAGGAGTATCTGCGTTAGTTTCGTTGAAAGGCAGTTTGGGCTGAGGGTCAGTTTCCATGTAGACACGCCATTGAAGTTTTTTTGCCTATGCAATTTAGCGTATGTCAAAGGAAGTAAGAATCCCCCGATAGGTAGATTTCGAGCATTGCTACAACATTTTTCAACATCAAGCATTTTAGTAACAAGCAATGAAAAAGAGATTCTGCCGATCGCTAGAAGAAGCACTGCAAAAATCAAGATATTTCGTTAGGGTGACTTGGATTACAGTTGATCTATGATAATCTGCAAATCGAAGTTTTCACTAAGTTTTACCATCAACACAATTGGTTAAGAAGTCACCATCGCTCAAGAAATTTGACTACTCGCTTGACTTTAAAGCGATCGACTTTCGGCAGCACCCCGAGCTTTATTGCATAGGAAAAGGCGAACAAGGTGTCTTACTCGTTGAGCCTTATAAGAGCGAGATACTACCCTATTGGAGATTCAAAACACCAGAGATTGCCCAACAGTCGGCAGAAGAAATTTATGCTCTTTTTCTTGCTTACAAAGAACAGAATGATTTTGTAGGAATGGACATGGCGCGGAAGTTTTTACAAATGGGTTACACTCGCTCCCGTCGTTATGCCAATCATAAATCAGGACGGAAATATGACAAAAATTCTCGAGTTATTTTACCAAGAGAAGAAGACCCAATTAAAGCTCAATCTGCCAAAATCTTTTACGAGACATGGCAGTTAGCTAAGACAGATTCAGAATACTTGAAACTAAGCGATCGCCATCGAAACCAATATGAGCAATTAACAGCACCTATAGAAGCTGAAGACTAAAGTGCGAGAACAAAGCGGTTACAAATAAGATAAACTGTGCAACTACAATGCTAGGAACCAAGGACACCTTTAAGGCTTGAGAAGACAATTCCGAGAAACTAACTTTACGTAGCCAGCCCGAAAAGAAACTTTCATGGTTCTCTATAATGCTTTAAACTCTTCACAAGAAAGCATTTTAGAACCTATTTTTATAAAAGCAGGAAACTTTCTACTCGCTTAATTAGATGCATGGCTTGGATTTGTCGCTGAATTAAAGTAAAGCTTCCCATCCTGAAGATGAGAAGCTTTATGTCTGGTTTATTTTTTCTACATGCTCAGCCTATAAAACTATTCTCTCTGTTTGAAGCAGTTTGAAACAGGCTGAAGATAGCCCATTATTTAGTGTCAGACTCGCTAGGTAGAGATTGCGTAGGAGCAGTGGTATTGCTAGGTGAACCTGAGCTACCGCTTGATCCGGAAGATGAACCGCCTTGACCCGCGCCACTAGGAGATTGATTCTGAGGTGCAGTCTGTGTTTCAGTTTCATCACTTTCGCTAGGCAAGTTCTGGGTAGGAGCAGTGGTACCGCTGGGTGACATAGTGCCATCTGAACCCGTTGTATTGCCAGGTGAACCCATGCCGTTTGAGCCAGAAGACCCACTTGATCCAGGCGAAGAACCATCTTGCATCATGCCATCGGGAGAGCGGGTTTCGGGAGCAGATGAGGGTTCAGGTACATCACTTTCGCTAGGTAAGTTCTGAGTAGGAGCAGTAGTACCGCTGGGTGAAAACGTAGGGTTCTCTTGAGGCGATTGACTTGATGAACCCGTGTAGTATGGGCTTCCTTCGCAACGAGAATTCATTGGGGTGCGATCGCAAAGGATGATAAAGCCCTCTTTCGATAACTCAAACTCTGGAGTTGAGCCAGAGGACTGAGCCAAGGCAGGAAAACCTGTAAGAATGCCGATTCCTGCTACGCCTACAGCTAAGGAAAGTTTTTTGACAAAAGTTAAAGAGTGAAGCATAGTGTTATTCCTACGTTTGTATTGGCTTATCAAGGTTAGCAAGGCATCTACGGGCAACCCACCGTCTAGAGGGTGAGAGTAGCTCTTTCGATAGGGGGATTGAATAAGGTTAATTAATGCTCAATATATTCTAATATTTTAGATACGCCTGCTTTGTTTGCAGCGCAAGTAGGCTTTTGGAATTCTAAATTAGTCATCAGTCTCGGCTTGCTCACCTCATTCAACAACGCCCAACTTGAGGAACGCCCGAATTGAGGAACGCCCAAATTGAGGCAGTCCTGACCCATGAGGCAGCCCATCATTACTATCGAGACACCTTTTGTTTTTTCTGGTTTGGCTAGTTGAGTCGGGCGACCAGTTGGCTCCCTGACTCAAACGTTTTGTGGCAAGAACTTATTATTACCGCGCGAACTTCGTGCAGATCAATGGGATGCCCAAAAAATGGGATGCCCAAAAAACCGACGCACTGCTGCTAACAGAAACAAGGAAAGGGGCTTTGATTTAGATTCATACTTTCATTCAACGATGCTCAGCAACACCAATAGTTTAGCGCTATTGAAAGTATCCTCTTCTAAACCCTAGCCTCTTCCCTAAGCAGAAAGAGAAACTAGATTCAGGGGCTGATTTTTTTATCAGGATTGATACCTAGTAACTCTAAGATCCGCTGGAGCGGAACATCTGTCCAATCTGGGCGGGCTTCCATTTCATACCCCAACTCATACACTGCCTTTTCGAGTAGAAAAGCGTCTAGTAAAACCTGAAGCTCGGGCTGTGTTTTAGGTAAGAACGCGGCACCGCTCGCCGTTGCTAAATACTTTTTCAAAAACACCACGCTTGTCCAGTAATACACGAACTGCGCCCATTGCTCCATCAATGGCAGATTCTCTGTCCGAATGACACCACTCTCAACCTCGCGCTGTAAAGCTATCCGCGATGCATAGTAAAAAGATTGCACCATGCTAGCAACGTCTCGGATTGGCGATCGCTTCATCCGTCGTTCACTCAGCGGACGGCTGGCTTCACCTTCAAAGTCAATGATGACAAAATCTTTACCTGTATACAACACCTCCTCAAGATGATAATTACCATGACAGCGAATTCGCATGACGGCAATAGGTTGATCAACAATGCGCTTATAGTGATCTAAAATTGCACTTTGTTCATTCAGTAAAGTCCGAACCGAGGCTTGTTGTTTAATGGGCAGTTTTTTCAGTTGCTTTTTCAAGCGTAAAAAAATCTGTCCAGCCTGGTTGCGCATATATTGGTAAACCGATCGCTGGTGGAACAGCGTAAACGGCTCTGGTGCAAAGCTAGGATCGTTTTCATCCGCAGCTAAGGCAATATGCATTTCAGCGGTGCGTTGTCCCAGTAGCTCTGCGGCTCCCAGGTAGGTTCCCATAATTTCATAGGCTAACTCAGGCACCTCAAGCGTTAACGCATTGACTAATGAGGCTTGCGGCAACTGGACTTGGATCATTTCACTAGGTTGCGCCATTACTTTCTCGAAGAAATCACGCAGGCTATCGAGTGTGAACGACCATGCATCACGAGTATCTGGAATGTATTTCTGAAACATTCCCAGAGCCATCGCTTCAACACCCTTGCGGCGATACTCTATTGATCCAATGATGGGTGCAAAGTGTTCACTAGGTGAATCAGTCGCAGTTGAACGTTGGGTTAAAAACCGTCCCATTTCAATGTCTGAGTTGATGCATTCTTCTGCTCTGCGAAACAGTTTAAAGATGAGGCGATCGCCATAAACGACTAAGGCATTGCCATGCTCGACTTTAGGTAAATGGGGCGTGGCAGAGACAGACAGATTAGCTGGCTCAAACAAGGTTGCAACGATTTCACCCTGACTACCCTTCTGGGAGTGCTCCTGAATCAAAGCTTCTAGAGGAATAGGCAGAAAGTCTTTGTCGCTGAAGGCATCAAACAAAATGCCAGAAATGTAGTTGCCCTTAATCTGGGCGATCGCGTGTTCGGTATGGGTAATAGGATGGTGATTCCCGACCGCGTAAGCTAACGGCAGCACATAGGTTTCGGCAACCCCTTCGGTATACTCGGCTTTGACCAAAACAATGTGATATTCATTAGCTTCGGGTTGCGGCTGAATATTAAACGGAATCACATCAGCAATTTGGGCAGATTGCATCGAACGATTGCGACTCCCAAACCAACGGCACTGTCGTAGGAAATCAGGCAGAAGCGCTTCTAATGCTTTTCTAGAATCTGCTTTGCTGTAAATATCTTGCCAATGACCGCTTACGGTTAAGGTCGGTAGCTGAGCCGGAGCTTTAGGAAGTAAGGCAGTGCTGGGCTGAATTTGCAGCGTAAACCAGAGAAACGAGTGAGGCCCCAAACTGAGAAAATAGGGTGTATCAGCAATGGGCGGAAATTCGGTGCGTCCAAAGATTTCAATGGGCATCATTCCTTGAAATGCCGATAGATCTAATTCTACTGCCTGTACAAATCGAGAAAGATTTGCCACGACCAAAATGTGTTCGCCATCATAGGTACGGGTGAACGCCAATACCTTGCGGTTTTCGGGAGAAAGAACTTCAAAAGTACCCCGACCGAACGCCTGGTAGCGACTTCTCACCGCAATTAATCGCTTCATCCACCACCACAGGGAACTAGAGTTTGCTCGCTGTGCTTCAACGTTGACAGTTTCATAGTTATACTCTGGGTCAACGATAGGAGGCGCATAAAGCCGTTGAGGATTGGCGCGGCTAAACCCAGCGTTGCGGTCAGAACTCCACTGCATGGGAGTACGAACGCCATTGCGATCGCCCAAGTAAAAGTTGTCACCCATGCCAATTTCATCGCCATAGTACAGGACGGGCGTGCCAGGCAGCGACAGCAGCAGGCTATTCATTAACTCAATGCGCCGTCGATTATTCCCCATCAGGGGAGCCAAACGCCGACGAATTCCTAAGTTAATCCTCGCCTGCGGATCTTGGGCATAAACGCGATACATATAGTCACGGTCTTCATCGCTGACCATTTCTAACGTCAGTTCATCATGGTTACGCAAAAATAGCGCCCACTGACAATTAGGCGGAATTTCTGGGGTTTGTTGCAAAATATCGATAATAGGAAAACTATCTTCCATTTGCAGCGACATAAACAGGCGCGGCATCAGTGGAAAATGGAAGTTCATGTGGCATTCGTCACCCTGCCCATAGTACTCCGCTGCGTCTTCAGGCCATTGATTAGCTTCGGCAAGCAACATTCGATTAGGAAACTTGCGATCGACATGGGCGCGGAGTTGCTTCAGCCAATCGTGAGTCTTAGGCAAATTTTCGCAGTTGGTGCCTTCGCGCTCATACAAATACGGCACTGCATCCATCCGTAACCCATCAACCCCCATTTCTAGCCAAAAATCGACAACATCGAAAATAGCTTTCTGAAGTTGGGGATGTTCATAATTCAGATCAGGTTGATGAGAGTAAAAGCGATGCCAAAAGTACGCTTTTGCAACAGGATCCCATGTCCAATTAGAGGTTTCAAAATCTTGGAAAATAATCCGTACACCTTGATATTGATTAGGAGTATCACTCCAAACGTAAAAGTCACGCTCTGAACTGCCAGGCAGGGCTTTCCTTGCCCGTTGAAACCAAGGATGCTGATCGGAAGTGTGGTTAACAATTAGTTCAATAATGACGCGGATATTTCTCTGGTGCGCCGCTTCCAAGAACATGTGAAAGTCTTCAAGGTTGCCATAGATAGGATTGACGCTGTTGTAGTCGGCGATATCGTACCCATCATCTCGCAATGGCGAAGGGAAAAAGGGCAGTACCCAAACGGCTGTTACGCCTAAGTCTTGGATATAATCGAGCTTTTCGGTTAGTCCTCGGAAGTCGCCGATGCCGTCACTGTCGCTGTCGGCAAAAGCCCGAACAGGCACTTCGTAAATGATGGCATCTTTAAACCAGAGAGGATCGCTATGAAGGGTCGATTGTTGCATAGGGGAAGTGCGTTAGGGGGTGGGGTAGATTAGAAGAGATTGCCATAACTTGATTGAGTTACTCTTACTTTAGTGCAATCTTTCATACTGTCTTTGCATTAGGCTCTGCTTTAAGATGAACAGGCAGTCTCATCATGGATCTAATGGAATTATTAGTAACAAATAATAATGTTCGCTATGACACATTCATCAAGAATTTACTGATAACTTACTAATAATACAGACTGAGACATAAACTTGCCGACAGTTGCGTGAATCTGACGCATTCTATTACTGTGGATAGGAATCAAATTGACTAATCCCTAAGCATCCCTAAAATATTGTGACTTTTCAACGCGCCAGTGGAATTTTACTACACCCCACCTGCCTTCCCAGCCGCTTTGGGATTGGCGATTTAGGTCAATCTGCCTACGAGTTCATAGACTTTTTGGAACGCAGTGGACAAAAGCTCTGGCAAGTCTTGCCGCTAGGGCCTACGGGTGACGAGCATTCGCCTTACATCATGAATTACAGTGCGTTTGCAGGCAACCCGATGTTGCTTAGCCTTGATGTATTGGCAGGTGACCAACTGCTTCATCCCGATGAGCTTGCGCCCTTACCTGAAGCGCCCGCCGATCGCGTTGATTTTGATCGAGTCATTCCGCACAAATCCTATTATCTCAAGCTGGCATACAACAACTTTAAGCAGCGAAACTCTCAAGCTGAGTTTGAGCAGTTCTGTGAACAGAAGGCAGTTTGGCTAGACGATTTTGCCTTGTTTATGGCACTGTTGGAGGCGAATAATGGCAAGGCGTGGAACGTGTGGGAAGGGGCGATCGCCCGACGAGAGCCAGCCGCCCTTGCTGCCCAGCGAGAGCAATTACAGGATGAAATTCTCTACCAGAAATTTCTGCAATTTAAGTTCTTCGGGCAATGGTCGAACCTTAGAAATTATGCTCAACAGAAAAATATCCAAATTGTTGGAGATGTCTCCATTTATGTGTGTCACAATAGCGCCGAAGTTTGGGGCAATCCTGAAATCTTTAAGCTCGATCCTCAAACTCTAGAACCAGCTTACATAGCAGGTGTTCCGCCCGACTACTTCAGCGCCACCGGGCAGCTTTGGGGCAATCCGGTTTACAACTGGGATAAGCTGCAAGCCACAAACTTTGCTTGGTGGATTGAACGCTTTAAAGCAACGATGCAGTACGTAGACATTGTGCGAATCGACCACTTCCGAGGGTTCGAGGCATATTGGCAGGTACGTGCAGGTGAGACGACAGCTATGAATGGGGAATGGGTGAAGGCTCCAGGCGTTGAGTTCTTTGAGGCGTTAGCGGCAGAGTTGGGCAATTTGCCCGTGATGGCAGAAGATTTAGGAATTATTACCCCTGAAGTAGAGAATCTGCGCGATCGCTTCCAGTTTCCAGGAATGCGAATCCTCCAGTTTGCCTTCACAGGTGACCCTGATCATGCCTATTTACCTCATAACTATGTGCCTAATAGTGTGGTGTATCCGGGCACCCATGACAACGATACGGCGATCGGCTGGTGGACAAGTGCCGCCGCCCAAGAAAAACAGCAATTTGCTCAATATCTAGGGTACGATCGCCCGGAAGATGTTTCAGAAATTAACTGGGCACTAATTCGGATGGCGTTGGCTTCAGTGTCGGATTTAGCAATTTTGCCGCTACAAGATTTACTGGGATTAGGCAGTTCGGGGCGAATGAACGATCCAAGCGTGAATGCAGGTCAGTGGCGATGGCGATATGAAAGTTCAGAGCAATTGAATCAAGAGATGAGCGATCGCTTAGGGTGGTTAACACGGCTGTATGGGCGTTAAATCTGACTTTACGTCCCTTGAATAGCATGACTTGTCAAATCGTCTAGCGAGACTTCCTTAAGCGCCGCTGCATGGGTTGCCGCCAAATCTACGGGAGGAGCGGCACCCGCCTCTAGGGACTCCCTCCAACGACTGACACAGAGACACCAGCGATCGCCTGCTTTCAACCCAGGAAAGCCAAATCCTGGCGCGCTTAAATCGTTCCCCTGAGCTTTGGTAAACGCTAAAAACTCATCGGTGACTTGAGCGCAAACGACGTGTACTCCCTGATCATCGGCTCCAGTTTCACACTTGCCATTTCGATAAAAGCCTGTCATTGGCTCAGTGCAACAAATTTCCAGCTTGCCACCTAAAACGTTTTTAGCACCTGCTGCATTCACCATTTCTTATACCTCTTAAATGTCGTGATCAAGAGTACATTATCTCCAGACATCTTAGAGTAAAGGAAAATCTATCTCTGGACAGATTTGTATGACTAGCCAAACGCAGTACAAATGACTTGGTAAACAACCTGGTTATTGGTATGAAACTGAATCATTTGACAAAACAAATTTCTGCTTTAGGTCGTCGGTTGACAATGGTGTTGTTAAGCTTGTCGGCGATCGCCTTTTTCTGGCAGGGTGCATTCTTGCTAAACAATGCAGCAATGGCTAATCCTACGAACAACTTTGTCGTGGCAGCAGACTTGGGCAATAAAGTCCAGAACAAAGTGGGTGAAGATACCAAGAACGCCAAGGGCTTCATTAGAGATACCGCAGATAAGGTGGAAGAAGCTGCCAGAAGCAACGCTGCAAAAGTAGATAACGCCACCGACGACAATGATAGCGCGATCGCAAATAGAGCTAAGAGAGATGCAGGGCGCATTCAGCAAAGAGCAGAGGAAGATGCAAGCCGGACTGAAAAGGCAGTAGATAACACTAAGAATGTTATCGAGAAGGCTGTAGATAATGTTAAGGATGCTTTTGGTAAGTAAGAATTTAGTGTTCTAGCACGCCTAGGTGAATTGACTGGGGTATGATGCATGATGTATCATACCCCAGTTTTTACATTGTCTAGGACAAGGGCTTAAGCCTCTTATTAATCTTGCACGTTAACGATGTCCTAACAAGAACGCTTACTGCTACACAATCACGTAGACCCATTGAACATCTTCTCAAACTTAAGTCCAGTACAAGATCTTAGCTTGCGGGAAACGTTTTTGAATTTGTTGCTCAAAGAACTTTCGCATCATTTTCATGGTGTCGCCATCATAGACATATTTCACACCACCAAACTTATTACGTTTTATCACTCGGTTTGACTCATCCATTTCTAGCTTGCTGTTAGGGTACCAAGCCTGTAAAACGTTTTTTGAGCCAGGGGTAAAACGGTGAGAAATTAGCTCAAACGTTAAATCGACATCAAAGTCTAAAGCATTGCTCAGGTCATCGAACAACTGATCATAGTAATCTTCCCAATCCTCGATCGCCATAATGGGCGCAATCACTAAACCTACGGGATAACCGCCGCCACCCCGTTCAGAGGGCAATGCCAACTTACGTAATGCCTGAATCCGATTAGCAACAGAAGCTGTTCCCCCTTCTAGTCGATTGCTGATCGGTGCAGCATTCACACTAAAGCGACAACGAGTATGTCCGTTATGGGGTAGATCTAGTAATTCGTCAACCGCATCAAACTTAGAAACCCAGCGTAAGTGTCCGTTCTCACGGGTACCAAAGTAGCGAATGCATTCTGCCAAACTGCCCAATAAATGCTCAATACCCAACGGATCTGTGTAGCAACTTACTTCAAAACTAGTAGTGCTATCTAAGCGTTCATAAGCTGCCAAGTTTTGTAAGGTCTGGGGCAAGTTAGCAAATGCTCGAATCACTGGGGGTCCTTGCAGACTTCCAGCCAGATAACAATATTGACAATGAGCCGGACATCCTTCAGCTAAGTGAAACTGCCAATCGGCGGAAGGGGGAATCGGACTCAGCTTAAAGCTGCTAGGAGGTGCAGTCACAACCGCTAAGGTACGTTTAGCGATCGCATAGGTTTCTTGCTCTGTCTCTCCACGTAACCCAGTCAGGCGGTTACGTGGCAGTTCCTCAACAGGCAAATTGAAAGATTGCACTCGTGTCAGAATCTTTTGCCCCCAAGCCTCTTCCAGTGCATCTGGAGTGAATAGAACGCGATCGGGCATCCATAGGCGCGTTTTAGGAGCGGCGTTAAGAGAAGCAGGAGGATGAATCGAATTTAGCAAAATAGTTCTCAAATCCCGTTGCATGTATTTTTAGTATTGCACTTCCACTGAGCGACAGAAATCTTTCGTAGAGTGGATTTCATCCCTTTCCGGGTAGGGTTTCCCATCCCTCTATTGATGGCTAATGTGATCGCTAAGGGGCTAGCAAGAAAATAAAACCCCAGTGGGATGCATTGATTTGTCCACCCCCTAAATCCCCCATTCTGGGGGACTTTGAAAGGGTCGGAAGTCCCCCAGAATGGGGGATTTAGGGGGCGGTTCGGGGCGTTATTTAATTGCAACTCCCTAATGACTAGAACGAACTCCGAGATCTCAGACCTACGAATGAGCAGCAAAGTAAAGAAATTCCTGATACTATTGCTGAGAACATCGATCGCCCGTTTATTCGATCGCCTGAGAGTCCTTTTAAGGTGTGGGCACCCGAACTGAGTGATAATATGCCACTGTCCGATCGCTTACCTTTAGCCTTAGTTCCCGGACTGGCATTAACCGCACTTGCGCCCATGCAAGACGTGACTGATTTATTTTTCATGAATGTGATCGCGGGCTATGGCAGTCCCGATTATTTCTTTACTGAGTACTTTCGCGTTCATGAGAGTTCGACACCCGATAAGAAGATCCTGCGCTCCATTACCGAGAACACGACCGATCGCCCAATTTTTGCCCAACTCATTGGAGAAAGTATCCCCGACCTGGTTCGTATTGCTCAAGAACTGAGCCGCTATCCTGTGGCAGGCATTGACTTAAATATGGGCTGTCCTGCTCCCCGAATTTATCGCAAAAATGTTGGTGGAGGACTGCTGCGAGATCTTGAAAAAGTTAACCGAATTTTAGGTGAGTTACGAGAATCAGTATCAGGTTTGTTAACGATTAAGATGCGAATTGGTTTTGAAAATACTGCTAACTTTGACGCACTTCTTGACCTGATTAACCGACACAATATTGATTTACTCAGCTTGCACGGTCGAACCGTTAAGGAAATGTATCATGGCGCTGTTCATTATGATTTGATTGCCCACGCCGTGCAGCGGATAAATTGTCCGGTTCTTGCTAATGGAAATGTGACATCAGCCCATGCCGCAGCCGCTATTTTAGCTGAAACTGGAGCCGCTGGAGTGATGATTGGGCGATCGGCAATTCGCAACCCGTGGATCTTTCAGCAAGTTCGCCAACATCTGAGCGGTCAGCCCATCACTAAAGTCACGCTGGCAGATGTTCGCAGTTATATCGATCGCCTCTCGAACACAGCAAATGCCCTGACAGTTCCAAACCGGGCACAAGTTAGCTACATGAAAATGTATCTTAATTACATTGCTCAAAGTGTGGATGCAGCAGGGGGTTTTCTCCGAGAGATGCGGCTGGCTCAAACGGACGCAGACTTGTATGCCGTTTGCGATCGCTACTTGCTCGGCACTCCTGATCAAGAATTTTCGTTAGAACCCTACCCTGGTCTAGTGGCTCGCCCCAGTTGCGAAGCAATTCCTAAATTAGCAAGCCAGTCACTCGTCACTCAGTAGTTCCTACCGTCTTTAAGGACACTCAGTAGTTCCTACCGTCTTTAAGGACAATGAGCCAGAATTGATAGATGTCACAAAAATTAAGCTCTACTAAGGTCATGAGGAATTGAAGCGTGGATTTTGTGTCTGTTGAGGCGATCAGTGTAGAGGTGGCTGCGGAAGCGGGGATACCAGGAGTTTTGCCCTTTGGCTCGGGCAAATCACGGGCGCTGACTGCAATCCTCGGGGCTTCCAAAGATGAGATCCGCACCAGCCTCAAAGCCTCAACGCTAGATGGGGTTTTTGCCAGCCTATTTTCCAATGTGACGGGCGGCGTGCTACTGACCAACTTTTTTTTAGATATGGGCGCAAACCCAACTCAAATTGGCATCTTGGCATCCGTTCCCATGCTGTGCAATTTGATTCAGCCCATCGGCGCATACTTTTCAGAACGCACCACAAGCCGTCATTTCTATTGCCTTTGGATCTACGGTATTTCCCGATCGCTCTGGGTGGGCTTAGCGATCGCCATTTTTTGGGTTGGGAGAACCCCCAATGCTCCAGCGCTGCTGATTGCCTTAACGTTGGGGATTACGCTTGCTAGCTCTCTGTTAGGAGCGTTAGGCAGTGCCCCTTGGCTCAGTTGGATGGCAGCCCTAGTGCCCCGAACGCTGCGGGGACGCTACTTCAGCTTACGCAGCAGTGCCGCCAATTTAACGAATTTAATTTCAGTGCCCCTCCTGGGATTGATTGTGACTCAGTGGCAGGGCGGCTCTATTCAGGGCTACGGCGTGGTGCTAGTAGTAGCGATCGCCTCTGGAATTCTCAGCCTATGGTTTCAAAACTTCATGGTGGATGTCAATCCACAAAACAATTCCTATTTTCCAGTTAAAGTGCTCCCGCTTGAAGTCAACCCATCAAGCTCCGAAGATCCACTTCACCCTGCTTTAGTTAGCCCCTCTCAGCCCCAACTCACTCCCGCTTTTTGGCAAGACGGCAACTTCCTCAAGTTTTTACTTTATTTTCACCTGTGGACATTTTCAGTAAGTTTAAGCTCTCCATTTTTTAATGTTTATATGCTGAACGAGTTAAAGGTAGATATCAACCATGTCACACTTTATAGTAGCCTGGCGGCAGGGGCAAACCTGCTGGTGCTGCTAGTGTGTGGACAGTTTGCTGATCGCATTGGCAATCGCCCAATTTTGCTAGGTGCAGGGATTGTATTTGCAATCTTTCCACTTTTATGGCTTAGCGCTGGTATAAATTTATGGTCTGTTTGGTTGGGGCTGCCATTGTTGCATTGCATTTCGGGAGGAACATCAGCAGCAATTGACCTTTGCTCCAATAATTTTCAACTTGACATTGCCCCCGATCGCAACCAATCGACCTACTTTGGGGTTGCTGCTGCGGTAGCTGGCATCAGCGGTGCCTTAGGTACGACTGCTGGAGGCTTTTTGGCTCAGTTCGGCTATGGTGGATTTTTAGGACTCTTTGTGCTTTCAAGTGTTTTGCGGCTAGGCGCTTTGTTACCTCTGGTTTTTGTCCATGAACGTCAAGCTGTGTAAGAGGATGTCTGAGAAGTCTAAGTTGCTATCCGAGCCGCCCCCTCAATCCCCCATTCTAGGGGACTTTGAAGGAGGACTGGTGCGGAAGTCCTGCCCCAGAATGGGGGGTTGGGGGGCGAGTGCAAGAATCTTTGATACCTCTCAGACATCCTCTAAAGGTCGAGAGCAGAAAATAGGTCAATTGCAAGCCGACTTTGAGCTAATTTTTCACGCTGATTTGCATGTTCTTCTGTAAATACGATATTCTGTAAAAGTAATTCGTCGTAAATACAGAACGCGATCGCCCTAAGGCAACGATTTAAGAAATTAATTCCCTTAGCAGTGAGTAGGCGCAAAGTAGGTAGGCGCAAATAAACGTAGGTTTTGCAAATGTAGGTTTTGCGGTCAGGCAACTTTGCTTGCACATCATAAATAACAGTTTGTCTATCTTACGTTTAGTTCAGCTGATCTACTGGTATAAATTATTGGAGTGAAACCATGGCAAACAAAAAAAAAGAGATTGGCGCACAGCCTAAAGCTGCTCCAGCAACTACCCCTTTAGAACAAGATCAGAAACCCAAAGCTTCCGCAAGCAGCCCTGGACGCGAGGTTCCCGTTGTAACCTCGGAACCGGTGGGAGAGGAAGTTGAGAAAGGGAGAAAAGCTCAGGCGACAAAAAAGGCAGCTAAAGAACTCCAAATGATGGGTAAAGAGCCCGCTCAGGATCGGTCAAAGGTGCCCGAAATGCCAGCAGCACCCTTGGAGGCAAAAGTGGATGATGAAGAAGCGAAGGATGGAAAAGTGAAAGAAGCCAAGGTAAAGAAACAAGTTGATGAGCCCGTTGCCGCAGAAACTGCTCCATCTAAAAAAGCTGCCGCAGTGCCAGCCGCCGAGAAAGCTACGAATGAGAAAGCCACGAAAATGAAGCGACTTACCTTAGATATTGCTAAACCGCTGCACAAAGCGATTAAGGCGAAAGCCGTTGAAGAAGGAGTTCCTATGGTAGATATGCTGCGATCGCTACTGGAAGAGCATTACAGCAAGTGATTTATTCTTAACTCACTCGATCTTTCCCTGTATTTTCACAAACCCCTGTACTTTCACAAAAATACAGGGGTTTATCGTTGCCAGTTTTTAGTCTACTTCAATAAGGAAGTCGATCGCTGCTTACTATTCTCAGCCGAGGAATGCGGACAACATTAGCAGACACCTTATTTTACAATTGTGATTGAAGTAGACTACTATATGACCCAAACTACGTTTTATGAAGCGGACTACGGTGCAGGTAAAATCTGCGCTACGCTTCACATCCTGCCATGATCAATCCTTCTTAACGATGTAAGGTTATTGCGGTGCCAGGGCATTTTACAGAATAGGTTCCGTTGGATGGTAGTTGTCGGAAAATTCTTAGACCAGGCAGTAAACATGGCTTCTTCTCCTGAGCTAATTGGCTACCAAGTTCTAGACAAAATTTATGATGGCTCCAGGACGTTGGTTTATCGAGCAATACGAGTAACAGATGATACCAAAGTTGTTGTCAAGCTACTGAAAAATGTGTACCCTAATTCTTCAGAACTGATTCATTTTCGCAATCAATATAACTTGACTCAAAGCCTCAAAAGCCCAGGTATTATCCAATCCTACTGCTTGGAACATTGTCAGAATGGGTTTGCATTAGTAATGGAAGATTTTGGAGGAATTTCACTAGCTGACTACGCCAAATCAACGCCTTTGCCCCTTCGCCAATTTTTTCCGATCGCCCTTCAAATTGTACAAACACTAGAGGTTCTCTGCCAAGAACGTTTAATTCACAAAGACATCAAGCCTCAAAATATCTTAATCAACCCCCATACCCTAGAAGTCAAGCTTACTGATTTTAGCATTGCCTCTTTGTTGCCTAAAGAAGTTCAAGAACTTCACACCGTCAATGTTTTAGAGGGAACCTTGGCATACATGTCTCCTGAACAAACTGGACGGATGAACCGGGGCATAGACTACCGCACAGATTTCTACTCTCTAGGTGTGACTTTCTACGAGTTGCTGACAGGACGGCTGCCCTTTCGATCTCAAGACCCCTTAGAACTCGTTCATGCCCACATCTCGCAGCATCCACCCTCGCCCACGCAAATTATCCCGACGCTGCCCCTAGCCATTAGCCATTTAATCTTCAAGCTCATGGCTAAAGCCGCAGAAGACCGCTACCAAACCTGCCAAGAGCTACAAGCCGATTTGGAGCATTGTCGGCAGCAGTGGGAGACGTTGGGAGATATTCCTATTTTTAAGTTAGGACGGCAAGATTGCTACGATCGCTTTGCCATGCCTAAAAAGCTGTATGGCAGAGAAAACGAGGTTAAGATGCTGCTCAGCACCTTTGAGGAAATTTTGCTGGGTAGCAGTCAATTAGTTCTGGTTTCAGGTGCTGCTGGTGTCGGCAAAACTGCTGTGGTTCAAGAAATTCATAAGCCTGTTGTTCAGCGACGCGGCTATTTTATTCAAGGTAAGTTTGATCAGTGTAAGCGTAATGTTCCATTTTTAGGCATTGTGCAAGCATTACGTCAACTTATGACGCAATTGCTGACAGAGAGCGAAGAAGTCGTCCAGGCGTGGCGATCGCAGTTAGTTGCCATGCTCGGTGAAAAGGGTCGTATGTTAACTCAGGTTTTACCCGAGTTAGAGCAGATAATTGGCGTTCAACCCATGATGCCTGAGCTACTACCCGATGCAGCCCAAAAACAGTTCAATTTGCTGTTTAATCAGTTTATTCGGGTGTTTACAAGTGGCGATCGCCCCCTTGTTATTTTTCTTGATGATTTGCAATGGGCAGACCCTGCTTCGCTTAATCTTTTAAAGCATTTAGTCTGCGATGTTGCAACCCATAAACTATTGTTAATCGGTGCCTACCAAGATGAAGTAGAAGCACAGAATCTTTCATCATTTATCAGTGAGATTAATCACGATATCAACCGGACTGGTAGTGTTTCCTCCGTCTATCTTGCACCTTTAACCCAATCTGACATTACTGATCTCATTGCAGACTTACTAAGCTGTTCTCAGGAGCGGGTTCAACCTTTGGCAAAGTTGGTCTATCAAAAAGCTCGGGGCAATCCTTTTCTAAGTCGTCATCTGTTAAAATCTTTTCACCAAGATGGCTTAATTTACTATCGGGATGGCTGGGAATGTGACATTAGTCAAATTCAAACTTTGACCGTAACCGATGATGTCGTCGAACTGATGATATCTCAGTTGTGTGAGTTGGCAGCCCCTACACAGCAAGTGCTACAACTCGCTGCTTGCATGGGCGATCGCTTTAATCTCAAAACTTTAGCCATTGTCTATAAAAAATCCGAAGCTGAAACCGCCGTCGATCTCAGCCAGGCGGTTCAGGAAGGTTTCGTGTTGCCTCAAAATGCCAGCTACCGGTTTCAGCCATTAATGTCCTCACCTGATCTAGCGCCAGCAGCCCCAGCGACTGCTTACCAATTTCTTGACGATCGCATTCAGCAAACCGCTTATGCGCTCATCTCCGGCGAGCATCAGCGTTTGACCCACCTTGAAATTGGTCGATTGCTGTTACAAAATATTCCTTCAACAGACTGGGAAGAGTACCTCTTTGAAATTGTTAATTCTCTTAACCAAGGCACGTCGCTCATGGCAGAAGATGAGCAAGCAAATTTAGCCAGTTTAAACTTAAGGGCAGGGCAAAAAGCAAAGGCTGCAACAGCTTATACGGAAGCAATGGAGTACTTAACAACAGGCATTAGTCTACTCACTTCTGACAGTTGGCAAGCGGATTATTGTCTCACTTTGGCACTGTACAAAGAAGGAATTGAAGCAGCATTTCTAAAGGGGCAGTGGGACGAGCTAGAGCAGTGGTCGGCAACAGCACTTAGTCACGGCAAAACCCAGCTTGACACCATCAGGATCTACGAGATCAAGATGTTGGTGCTGATTGGACAGAATCGGCTTCTAGATGCGATCGCTCTGGGTTTATCAATTCTCAAGACTTTAGGAATTGAATTTCCTCAAAACCCTCAACCTGAACAGGTAGCAGCAGAGCTATCACAAATGCTGGCTCGTTTCGCTGATCGATCGATCAGCGACTTGGCAAACCTGCCTGTCATGACCAACCCCAATGCATTAGCAGCGATGGATATCCTATGCCAGCTAAGCACAGCCGCCTTTAAAGCAACACCGAACTTATCGACGCTGGTTGTCTTAAAGCAAGTCGAACTTTCTATTGAACACGGCAATACGGGTGTTTCGGGGTTGGGTTACGCCGGATATGGGTTAATTCTTTGCACCGTTCAAGGCGACATCGAATCAGGATATCAATTTGGGCAGTTAGCAATCACCCTGGTTTCAACGTTGAACAGCCCAGAGCTTAAAGGCAAAGTTCTGTTGACGGTCAATAATTTCATTCGCCCCTGGAAAGAACCCGTACAGACCACTCTGCCTGCCCTACGAGAAGCCCACTCTAGCGCCTTAGAGGCAGGAGATTTAGAGTTTGCCGCCTATTCAGGATTGGTTTACAGTTTCCATGCTTACCTCACTGGAAAGGAATTAGTCGGGGTCGCCCAAGATATGGCAACCTATGGGCAAATGATGAAACAGACCCATCAAAATCAGGCGCTTTTTCTTCATATTCCTTACTGGCAAGCAGTGCTCAGCTGGCTCGGCAGAGCTACTGGCCCCTGCTGTTTAACAGGAGAGACAGGTGAGGACTCTGACCTGTTGACCTTAAGCTTGGCAGCCAATAATCGTGAGGCGGTGTTTTACTTCTATCTCAACAAAATGGTCTTGTGCTACGGGTTTGCAGACTACGAACAAGCTGCAATTATGGCGGATGCTGCCGAGCCTTACATTGCAGGCAGCTTACCCGTTGTCATCTTCTATTTTTATGACTCTCTGATTAAACTTGCGGTGCGGACTCCTGAAACTGAACAGGAAATTTTGGAAAGAGTTGCTGCTAATCAAGATAAATTAAGGCGCTGGGCAGATTATGCGCCAACCAACCATTTGCACAAGTGGGAGTTAGTTGAGGCAGAGCGCTGTCGAGTTCTGGGACAGGTTTTAGAGGCGATCGATGGTTATGATCGGGCGATCGCCCGCGCCCAAGAGCACCAGTATCCTCAAGAAGCCGCTCTTGCCAATGAACTTGCTGCCAGGTTTTACTTGTTGCGGAACCAGCCTAAAATTGCTCAAGCTTATTTATTCGATGCCTACTATGGCTATGCCCGCTGGGGAGCAACTGCCAAAGTTAAGCAGCTAGAGCAACAGTATGCGCTATTACTGGTGCCGATTCTTCAAAGAGTTCCAGAAAACATCCCTGCATCCCTGCATCAATCAGTTCAACGTACCGTTACTTCTACCAGTTCTGGTGTTTCTGCGGCGCTAGATTTGGCAACGATCCTGAAGGCAACTCAAGCCATTTCGGGGGAAATGGAGTTGGATCAATTATTGCGGCTGCTAATGCATATTGTGGCAGAAAACGCAGGCGCAGAACGGGGCGTTCTTCTGCTAAAGCAGCAGGAGCAATGGCACGCAGTTGTCACTTATTTGGAGGGTTTGGCCCATCGCTTGCCCGATATTGCTCTAGAACAAATTGATGTGTTGCCCCAGACTGTGATGCAATGGGTCAAGCGAACTCAGAAACCTGTGATTGTTAAGCACAGCGACGGCGATATGACCTTTGCTGCGGATCCTTACCTGATGCAACAACAGCCCAAGAGTTTCCTGGCATTGCCTATTTTTAAGCAGGGCAGCATCACCGCTATTCTTTATCTAGAAAACCGCACTTTGGCAGATGCATTTACAAGCGATCGCCTAGAAGTACTCAAGCTCATTTGCGCCCAAGCTGCTATTTCAATTGAAAGCGCCAAGCTCTACCGCGATGCCCAAAATTATGCCCATCAATTAGAGTGTTCACAAGAGAAGCTAATTTTTGATGCACTGCATGATTCATTAACAGGTTTACCCAACCGCCATTGGTTCATTCAAAAACTCGCAGGTGTCATTGAGCAAATGACTGATGATCCATCGTTTCAATATGCGGTACTGTTTCTCGATCTCGATCTGTTTAAAGTGGTTAACGATAGCTTAGGACATTTAGTAGGTGATCAGCTATTGAAGCAAGTGGCTGAGCGCGTCCAGACCTGCTTATGTCACGATAATGCGATCGCCCGGTTTGGGGGCGATGAATTTGCGATTTTGCTAGAAAATATCTCTAATGCCAATGCTCCTGTTGCGTTAGCGCGTCTGATTGAAACCCAACTGATGGAGCCATTCGAGATTAATAACCACGAAATGGTGGTCAGCGCCAGTATTGGCATTACTCTAAGCTCTATTGGCTACCAAAACCCTGAAGAGATCCTACGAGATGTGGATACAGCACTTTACCGAGCTAAGGCACAGGGACGAGGCTGTTACGCCCTCTTTGATCCAACGATGCAAACGAGCGCCGTTGAGCGGTTGCAGCTAGAGAATGATCTACGACGGGCGATCGAAGCCCTATCTCGTAAGTCTCATAGCGGGCAGACTGAATTGCAGCTTAACTATCAGCCCATTATTTCCTTAGTCACTGGTTATTTGAGTGGCTTTGAGGCACTAGTGCGCTGGCAACACCCGAAGCAGGGCTGGATCTCGCCAGTTAAATTTATCCCTGTTGCTGAAGAGACTGGGTTAATTCATGCGTTGGGCTGGTGGGTTTTGCGAACTGCCTGTCATCAGTTGAGTCAATGGCAGCGGCAGTTTCCCCATGCCGAGTCGCTGGTGATGAATGTCAATATTTCTACGCTGCAACTGCGACAGCATGATTTAGTAGAACAAATTCAGGCGCTTTTAACCACCACTCAAATACCGCCTACGTCTCTAAAACTGGAGATTACCGAAAGCTCTATTCTTCAAACCTTCTCGAGTCAGGCGGCTCAACTGAAAGAACTTAAAGACTTGGGCATTCGTCTATGCATTGATGACTTTGGGACGGGCTATTCTTCTTTAAGCCGACTTCACGAGTTCCCGGTCGATACTTTGAAGATCGATCGCGCCTTTGTGAATCGTATTGATGGCAATGCGGGTGGAGCCGAGATTGTTCAAACCATCATTGGGCTTGCGGCTAGCTTAGGCATGGATGCGGTTGCTGAAGGGGTGGAAACGTTTGTTCAGCTTGAGCGCCTGCGGGCGCTGCATTGCGAACTAGGGCAAGGATTTTTCTTCTCTAAACCAATAGATGCTCAAGCGGCAGCTAAGCTAGTGCAGCAGGCGAAAACAATCTCTTGGATACAACCCACTCCTCAAGGTTAATTTTTAGGCGGTGCGCTGCCTTTTTAGGAAGGCAAGAGGTGAGGTTGAGTAGACCACTCAGACTTCTCCCTAATTCCTCTTCTACAAGAAAGGGACTTTGAAAAGCATCATCTTTTTGTTCAGCAACGCTAGTCTTAAGACAGGTAAAATAATCCTGGGTTGATTTTGCAGACCTGAGGGAGTGAATGATGGTTAAAATATTTTTGGCGATCGCCGCTCTCTTAGCGGGCTCATCGGTTGCTCTAGGGGCTTTTGCGTCTCATGGGCTAGAAGATAAACTCACCGAACGGGCTTTAGAAATCTTTGAAACTGCCACCCGCTACCAGATGTATCACGCCTTAGCGTTGGGATTGGTGGCTGTTTTGTTAATTCAAGGTGAATTAATGCAAGGCGTGATGGCGCAACCCTGGCTAAACGCTGCGGGCTACGCTTTTATTGTTGGGGTGATCTTTTTTTCAGGAAGTCTTTACGCCTTGAGCTTTTCAGGGATTAAAGTATTAGGAGCGATTACTCCTATTGGTGGCGTGGCATTGATGGTAGGCTGGGGATGCTTAGCGATCGCGGCATTCAGCTTCAAATAACGCTGTCTTTAAAAATTGGGTAATTCTAACGGAATTGCGCCCCAAACTCCTTTCCGAAAATCATTCAAAAATTGGCGGGCGGTTTTCTCCCGATCGCCCTGATACTTCTTCTCTGCCACCGCTTCTAAGTAACTTTCTCCGGTCATCGCTTCGGGTGCAACCCTATAGCGTAATGAAAATGGCTCTTTGGGCAATATTTGAGGAACTTCAAGGTAAAGCTGTTGAATGCGATCGATTAAGGCACAAGCAACGCGCTGGTTATCGTAAGATGCCTCGCCAATGTCATCGCAAATTGCCAGTTTTATAGCTGCCTCCTGATCCATCAGCTTAGAAGGTAGAACGCCCGGAGCATCTAGCAATTCCAGTTCATCGGAAATTCTCACCCAGCGGAGTTGGCGCGTAATCCCGGCTCGTCGAGCGCTATCAACCACCCGACGATTAAGCAAACGGTTAATCAGAGCCGACTTGCCCACGTTAGGAAACCCAATGACCACAGCGCGAACCGGACGAGACAGCATCCCGCGATCGTGTCGTCGTTGATTCATCTTCGCCCCGGCATTCTGGGTTGCCTGCGAGAGGTTAGAAACGCCCTTACCCTGACTAGCGTTAGCAAAATAAGGGTGTTCGCCACGCTCCTTAAACCACTTTGTCCAGTCTTGCTGCGCTTGCGGCGGAATCATATCCACCCGGTTTAGCACCAGCACTCGTTCTTTGTTATTGAGCCATTGCTCCATTTGCGGGTGGCGAGTTGCCAAAGGAATGCGAGCATCCCGAACTTCGAGCACCACATCGACCTTCTTAAGCTGTTCAACTAAGGCTCTTTCAGCTTTAGCAATGTGACCGGGATACCACTGAATGGGAGGAGCCATGGGAAATTTAGATAAAGGAAACTATTCAATCAAACAATTCAACCAACAATCATTTAGCGAACAAATCGTTAACAGGCATCGTCCAACCTGGAACGGCAGGTTCGGCTTCAGCGAGTTCACCTCGACGGTAGATCGTCGGATAATTTGGTTGATCAACGCGATAAACTCGAACTACATCTTCACTCAATAAGTCTACGTCCCATACAACCTGCGTTCCTGCGGCAAAGTAATCTGCTCGTTTCGCTGCCATGTCAGCCTCAGCCCGATCGCCATAATCACCCGCACTTCTCACTTCTACTGCAAAGATAGGCGCACCCTCAAAAAATTTCATTCCGGCAGGTGCACCGATGTGAAAAGCTGCATCTGGACTGAAAGATTGACGACTGGGTAAGTCTACTCGAAATCCTTTATTGTCTCCAACGGCTCGCCCTTGCCGAGTTTGCTTGCTGTACTCTCTCAATGCCACAAACACTTCATCGCCTGCATAGCCTGGATCATCACCTGTAGGCGGCATTAAAACGATCGCCCCATTAACAATCTCGGCTTTTTGATGATCGGGCACATGATACAAATCCTCAACGGTCACAACTTTGGCAGCCATAGCGCATCTCTCGTATTGCAAACTGATGACAAAGCCTAATGCCATAGCGTAGCGTATTTACGATACTCAATGACTATATAGCCCACTGTATCCAATCTCCCTGTCATCAATGATCAGCAATAATCCAGAACAGTTCGCCAGCGATAACTACTCCGGTATTTGTCCCGAAGCGATGGAATATACCTTGCAGGCAAACTCTGGCAGCGTGCCTGCCTACGGTAACGACGAATGGACGCAACGGGCAACAGACTACTTTCGAGAGTTATTTGAAATTGATTGTGAGGTGTTTTTTGTCTTCAATGGTACTGCCGCTAACTCTTTGGCGTTGGCTTCGCTGTGTCAGTCTTATCACAGCGTTGTCTGTCATGAAACCGCCCATGTGGAAACCGATGAGTGCGGTGCGCCAGAATTCTTTTCTAACGGCTCCAAGCTATTAATTGCTAAGGGGGAAAATGGAAAATTAACGCCAGCATCAATTGAAGCGATCGTCCATAAACGTCAGGATATTCACTATCCCAAACCCAAGGTAATTAGCCTGACACAAACCACAGAAGTAGGGACAATGTACTCCATTGATGAACTGGTAGCGATCCATGAAGTAGCAAAACAGCATCAATTTAAAGTTCACATGGATGGCGCACGGTTTGCCAATGCGGTAGCAGCGATCGAGCGGAGTCCGGCAGAAATCACCTGGAAAAGTGGGGTCGATGTGCTGTGCTTTTGTGGCACTAAGAACGGTATGGCAATGGGGGAAGCAATTTTATTTTTCGATAAAACTCTGGCAGAAGATTTCTCCTATCGCTGTAAGCAGGCTGGACAACTTGCTTCCAAGATGAGGTTTATCTCAGCCCCCTGGTTGGGGTTGCTAGAAACGGGCGCTTGGCTGAATAATGCCCGACACGCCAATCGGTGTGCCGCTTACCTAGAAGAGCGGCTACTGGCAATCGCCCATGTCGAACTGCTCTTTCCTCGGCAAGCCAATGCAGTGTTTGTTAAATTGCCTGAGGTGGCGCTTCAGCGTTTGCAACAAAAAGGCTGGCAGTTTTATACCTTTATTGGCGTGGGTGGCGCACGCTTTATGTGTTCTTGGAATACGACCCAAGAACGGATTGATGAGCTAGTGGCAGATGTGAGGCTGGTGGCAGATATTGAAGGCAACGATCGCTGAAGACCCAATCAGCTAGAACAAGGCTGTTAGCTAGAACACCAAAAGCTAGGGCACAATCAGCACAGGACAAGGAGCCAGATTGATCACACGATTGGTGACACTTTCGGCTGCGCCTTCTTCGGTTAAGCCCAAGCCCCGACAGCCCATAATAATTAGCTCGGCATTGAGTTCGTCGGCTACGTCGCAGATGGTAAAGGCAGGTTTGCCTTCCCGTTCAATAATTTCGGCTTCGATACCTTGAGCCGAAAAGAGCGCTTTGGCTTCGGCAAGGAGTTTGGCGATCGCTTTTGCCGAGGTCATTTCCCGGTCGGCGGCTGAGGTAGGAGGCTCTTCGGGCGTTTCGACAACTGATAAAATAATCAATCGGCTGCTGTAGGTCTTGATCAACTGGGCAACCGTCTCTACTGCCTCACGAGATTCGCGGCTTTGATCAATGGGAAACAAGACTGTCTTAAACATGAATCTTTTCCTTAAACAGATGAAGTCTTCCTGACGTTATTTTCGGGCATGGGCGGAGCCTGTGAACAAAAAATCAGTCTTATTGAGGAGTCCGCTTCTATTATTTTCTCAACTCTGGCGATCGCTGCTACAGAACTTTTCAAAAAGTTGCGTAATTTTTTAAGGTCGCCTCAAATAATGATCCCTGACAATTTACAATACTAAATAGCGTCTGATAGGTAGAAAGACTTATTTAGGAGATTTTAAATGTCAAAGAAAGCATTAGCTAGTTTATCCGCTGCCGAACTTTCAGGAAAGCGCGTTCTGGTGCGGGTTGATTTTAATGTCCCGTTAGACGAACAGGGTAAAATTACTGACGATACGCGCATTCGGGCGGCGTTACCAACTATCCAGCATTTGACTAATCATGGCGCGAAGGTCATTTTGGCAAGTCACTTTGGTCGTCCTAAAGGCAAGGTGAACGAATCAATGCGCCTAACTCCAGTGGCAACGCGGCTATCGGAACTGCTGGGTCAAGAGGTGATTAAGTGTGATGATTGCATTGGCGATGCTGTAGCTGGTGCTGTAGCCGAAATGCAGGATGGTCAAGTGGCAATGTTAGAGAACGTTCGATTCTATGCAGAAGAAGAAGCGAACGACCCAGAATTTTCTAAGAAGCTGGCATCTGTGGCTGATTTATATGTTAACGATGCTTTCGGTACGGCTCACCGCGCCCATGCTTCTACGGAAGGAGTCACCCACTATCTCACTCCTTCTGTGGCAGGGTTGCTGATTGAAAAAGAATTAGAATATCTCCAGAACGCGATCGAAAATCCACAGCGTCCTTTAGCGGCGATCGTTGGTGGTTCTAAGGTTTCTAGCAAAATCACTGTCGTGGAAACTTTGCTCGATAAAGTCGATAAGCTGATCATTGGCGGCGGCATGATCTTCACATTTTACAAAGCCCGTGGCTTAAGCGTGGGTAAGTCATTGGTCGAAGATGAGTTTGTAGAACTGGCAAAATCTTTAGAAGCCAAGGCAAAGGAAAAGGGCGTGGCGCTACTGCTGCCCACCGATGTTGTAGTGGCTGATAAATTTGCGGCTGATGCCAATACTCAAACCGTCAGCGTGGAAAATATTCCCGACGGCTGGATGGGTTTGGATATTGGTCCGGATTCAGTCAAAGTGTTTCAGGAAGCACTAGCAGATTGTAAGAGCGTCATTTGGAACGGTCCTATGGGCGTGTTTGAAATGGAGAAGTTTGCAGCCGGAACTGAGGCGATCGCCCATACTCTGGCAGGCTTAACCAAAACAGGCACCTGCACCATCATTGGCGGTGGTGACTCGGTTGCGGCAGTTGAAAAAGTGGGTGTTGCCGACCAAATGAGCCACATTTCTACAGGTGGCGGTGCCAGCTTAGAGCTTTTAGAAGGCAAAGTCCTACCTGGTATTGCAGCGCTTAATGATGCGTAACTAATTATCGGATGGCTTTGGTAGCCCCGGCTTTCTCAAGAAACCGGGGCTATTTCAATGCTCTTAAGGGAGTTGCAATTAAATAACGCCCCGAGCCGCCCCCTAAATCCCCCATTCTGGGGGACTTTGACAGGTTCGGAAGTCCCTGCCCCAGAATGGGGGATTTAGGGGGCTGATAAGTCAATGCATGCCATTGGGGTTTTATTTTCACGCAACTCCCTAAGGTTCAATTACCTCGAAGCTTTTAACTTCTAATACAGGGCCAATCATTGCTATGGTCATGACATCTTCTCGCACTTGCCCTTTAGCTTTGACCTGTAAGCCTGCCTGCAACAATTCCCTCGGCGCACCCTTCAAAATCTCGTAGGTGTTGCCATCGCGGGTGACCAGTGCCCATGTGCCTGTGCCCATGGGCGATCGCTGAACGGTTCCTTCTACAGTCAGGCTCATGTTGCTGTCCTTTCGTAAATTGCTTTAGCGGAGAGTGTGGCTAGCCCAAAGCAGAGTAGGGCGTTGAGGGCGAGGAATAGACGGGCGATCGCCCCACCGCCTAACCACATCACGTCAGGAGCGGCGATCGCACTCACTGCCAAACAAGCAGCAACGCCTAACGCCGAACCGACCGCGAACCATTTCCACCCGGCATAACTGAGCAGTAATGCCACCAAGGCAAAAGGAATCAGCACACTGGCAAAAAGTGGGTTGAGTGCCGCACTCCCTTGAATCGCGCTGCCTAGCTCGGGAATAGAACTGCCCAGAATGCGGAACGGATACTGCGGCAAATCAAACATATACAAACCCTGGAAGAAAAACAGCCCCGTGCTGCCCATCACTAGCCCACCCACGAGCGGCAAGCTAACAGGCACATAAACCCGTAGAAACCAAGCCAGCAAGTAGGAGCCAATCACCATGACAATTTTGGGCACCAGCGCCACCGCGCCGCCATCAAACCAAAACTTCAGGCTAAGGTAGCCATTGTCACGCAGCCACCCAAAGAAATGGCGCACATTTAAGTTCCCCTGGAGCGCCAGCTTAACCGCTGCTGTTGCATCCAGTTGTCCTGCTCCATAGTGATTTAGTTCATCTCCTGGCATGGTTCGAGCCGACTTTTTCAGCACTTCAGCAATTTGCTCAGGATCATCAATTCCCGCTGATTTCACTAGCGCTGCGACTCCCGCCACATGAGGAGATGCCATGCTGGTTCCCTGGAGCGAGGTAAATACAGATGCTCCCGTTTCAGGATCGATCGTGTTTTGTAAAATTCCCCCGGCTGGATTATCGTTTTGGGTCAAGCCACCTGGGGCAGAGATATCAACCCCGGCACCGAAGTTAGAGTAGGGCGCTCTGGCTCCAGTGGCATCTAGCGCTGCCACCGCAATTACGTGGGGATAACGGGAGGGATACGCCGCCGAACTGCCGTTGGAGTTACCCGCCGCTGCCACGATGACTACACCCTTCCGATAGGCGTAATCGATCGCCCCTCGCAACACGCTACTGTCGCCACTGCCGCCCAAGCTAACGTTAATCACATCTGCGCCCTGGTCTGCGGCATAGCGGATGGCTTCGGCAATGTCGGTAATAGTGCCGCCGCCTTCAGCATTAAGCACTTTAAGGGGCATCAAGCTGGCTTCGTAGGCAATTCCAGCCACGCCGTACTGATTATTGGTCGATTGGGCGATCGTTCCAGCAACGTGGGTGCCGTGTCCATTATCATCGGCAGCAGCAACGCGATCGTTAACAAAGTCGTACCCTTTAACAAACTTTGTCTCTTTGAGATCAGTGACCTGACTGATCCCCGTATCAATCACTGCCACTGTTACACCCTTGCCTTTAGCATTATCCCAAGCACCCTCAATATTGATGCTGCGAAAGTTCCACTGCTTAGGATATTCAGGGTCATTGGGAACTTCTAGGGCGTGATAAATGTAGTTGGGGGCGATCGATTCGGTAGACTGCCGCAACGGAGAGCGGCGAAGCGCCTTCAGCAATGCCGCGTCGCCATCGACAATATAGAGATGATCAGACTGCGAAAAGACGCTGTTAGGAACAGGTTGAATGCCGTAGGTTTGGGCGATCGCTCCCAGTTCTTGCTCCAACTGCCCTGTCGCTAAATCTTCCCGAAAATCCAACACAATTGACTGATATTCTCCCCGATTTGCCAAGCTCTGGAGGCTCAGCAACGCCCAAAATAATCCCGTCAAAAATAATCCAATCAGCAGTAGCCTTTTCATCGGTTCAACATGGCTAGGGTCTTTATCACCCTAGCTTATAAAAAAAGTGGCGGAGTAAACCGCCATCTGGTGTCGTTTAAGAGCCCATAGCTAAAGTTCTTTGTCTACCTACTCAATCTCTAAAATTACCCTGCGGCTTGAGCAGGCTTTTGCATGGGCACTGGGTCAGATGGAGCAACTTGGGTTGCCTGATCAACTGAGGTAAATTCAATGTGATTGAGCAAAGTCGTTACAAACGAAAACAGCAAAAATGGTAAAGATAACACCAAAATAATTCCTACAGTCGCCAACGCATACACGGGTCGGCTAGCGCCCATTAACCCCAACGCCGAAGCCAAGCTCAGAAAAATGACAATTAGCCAAGCCATAATTTGACCGTAAATATCACCAAAAGTTAGAGTGCAAGCCACACGATACTTTTGCATGTCCATACAGTTACCCCAGTGATTTGGTTATTTAGTAACAGCTTAAACCGTTATGAAAAACACTATCCGACAGTTTGAGAAAAGTTAACTATGTCCCAAAACCATCATCCAAGAAATTAATCCTGAACCGGATAGAGATCCTTTGTTTTCTCTTCTAGTGAACTAAACGAACCGCGATCGCCAGCTTAAAATGCTACTCACTACTCAGCAGTGCCATCAACTTGCAGTGACCTCCTGGAAACGACTAGCTCTACAAAAGTGGTCAAGGAGATGCTGTAGAAAAATCAGTCCTCAGTCTTCTCATCAGTCTTCTCAATTGACTGCTGCCTGCTCAAGCAACTTCAGGCAACAGGTTTTGTAGAAGCCTCACAGACTAAATTGCATCTTAAGCAGTTTCATTTGCGTTGAAATTCTTGTTCTCTAAAAATGGGGAAATCATTAATAATCGGGGAACCTTCTAGAGAGAGTTTCCAATCCCTAAAAGCAATGCCCATCTACAGACGTTTCTTTCTTCAGGTTGGAGCGAGTGCGCTACTCGCTTCGCTAGCTCATGGTTGCGTGAACCAGTCTCAAAATCGCTCATCGCTAAATGTCAGCAGCGACCTGCTTAATCAAATTGAGAAACGTGGATATTTACTGGTTGCAACCGAAGATGATTATCCACCCTTCGAGTTTTTGGTCAATGGAAAGCCTACAGGCTTTGACCATGAGCTGTTAGATCGCCTCAGACAAGTGGTTCCCTTCGAGATTCGCCAGGAAATTTTACCTTGGCAAGGCATTCTTCCTGGCGTTGCAGAAGGAAAATATGATGTAGCGCTGACAGCAGCGGTTATTACCGATGAACGAGCTAAAATGCTCGACTTTACAATACCGATCGCCGAATCTACGATCGCCTACATCATCCGCAGAGACGATAACTCTATCAAAACTCTGGGTGATCTTTCAGGCAAAACGTTGGGTGCCCAGCAGGGCGGAGCTTCTCTTGAAGCTGTCCCTGATTTGGAAGCCAAACTTAAGCAGCAAGGCGGCACGATCGGGCAAATTAAGCAATATCCGGGCTTCGCAGCAGCTTATCAAGATTTACTGAGCGGGCAATTAGATGCGGTGTTGCACAATATTGTCTCACTGTCCGTATTAGTAGATGAAAAGCCCGCCATTTTTGAATTGGGCGATCGCGTGAGCCGCAAATCTTATGCTGGGTGGGCAGTCAAAAAAGGCAATCAACCTCTCCTCGATTTGCTCAACAGCTTCCTTAGTAACCAACGAGAACAAGGTGAATTAAAGCCTCTTCAAGAAAAATGGCTCAAGATTTCCTTTGAGAACTTACCGACTCAACCGCTCTTACCCGGAGATCGCCCTATTCAATAGGCATTTATCTCAAGCAGAACCTTCTATGCAATTCCTATGCAATTCTTTAAGAAATCTTTTGAATCACAGCGTAATCTTTTGATGCGACTGTTGATCGGCAGCACTACGCTGCTCGTAACTTTGGGCGCTTATTCTAGCTACCAAGTTGTTCGCAATGTGATGTTGGAAAGCTTAAAGAAAAATGCCTTCTTAGAAGTGCAGCAAGGCGGCGATGACATTGAACATTGGCTTACCGCTCTGAAGGTACATATTGAAACTTTAGCGAATACTGCCGTTGTAAAATCGATGAACTGGGAGAATGCCGAGCCTTTCCTCAAAACAGAGATTTTACGCTTTAACGATGTCTACTCGATCGCCATTGCCACGCCGGATGGTTGGCGCAATGCCAGCGGCAGCAGTCCCATCAATATCAGCGATCGCAAGTTCTTTCAAAAGGCAATGGCAGGACGTACCAACGTCAGCGATCCTTTAATCAGTCGGTCTACCCGAATTCCGACTATTGCAGTTGCTGCCCCAATTCGCCAAACGTTTGACACGACCAGTTCTCCAAGCGGAGAAATTCATAGCTTGGTGCGCCTAGATCGCATTGCACAGGTCGTGAGTAGCATTAAGTATGGCGACAATAGCTATGCGTTTGCCATTAATTCGATGGGGGAAGCGATCGCCCATCCTAATCCAGCGCTGCTGATGACGATAGGAAAATTGACTCCCAAAATGGTAGAGTCTAGCGATCGCAACCTGGCAGCGATCGCCCGTCGCATGATGAATCGGCAACAGGGAATTGAATTGTTGCTTCTAGATGGGGTCTGGAAGTATGTGGCTTACCTACCCATTAAAGAAGCCGATTGGTCAGTGGCGCTGGTGATTCCTCGCGAAAACTTAGAATCCCAACTACAAGCCCTTGATGTAATTGCTGTGGCGATCGCCGGACTCGCAGCAGCAATGATTGCAGTGCTTTGGCAAGTGCAAGCGATCGAACAAGGACAACTTAAAAAATCAAATGAACTTTTAGAAGAACGTGTCCTAGAACGCACTGTCAAGCTATCGACAACCTTAGAGCAACTGCAACAGTCACAACTTCGACTCATTCAGAGCGAAAAAATGTCTGCCCTAGGAAGTTTAGTCGCTGGGGTAGCCCATGAAATTAATAATCCCGTAAATTTTATTACAGGCAACATCACCTGTGCCCATGAATACACCCAAGACTTACTCAAACTCCTTCAGCTTTATCAGGAGTATTCTCCTACTCCGCCTGCTCAAGTCAGAGAACACGAAGCCGAGATTGATGTGAATTTTTTAGCAGAAGACTTGCCTAAAGTTTTTGCTTCAATGCGGATGGGTGCCGATCGCGTTCGGCAGATTGTCTTGTCGCTGCGAAATTTCTCGCGTCTTGACGAGGCAGAGGTTAAGCCGGTTGATATCCATGAAGGCATCGATAGCACCTTACTCATTCTGCAACATCGCTTCAAAGTCACGGGTCGTGCCGAGGTGGAGATTATCAAAAAATACGGTGACTTACCTCTAGTGGAGTGCTATCCAGGTCAACTCAATCAGGTTTTTATGAATATCTTGAGCAATGCTCTAGATGCTTTAGAATCTCAAGGACATCAGAGCAGTACTATTCAAATCATGACTCAGCGGTCAGATTCTAACCATGTCACGATTTGCATTATTGACAACGGCATGGGCATGGCACAAGAAGTGCAGCAGCGCATCTTTGATCCGTTCTTTACGACAAAACCTGTGGGCAAAGGCACCGGAATGGGCATGTCTATTAGTTATCAAATTATTGTTGAAAAGCATCAGGGTCTTATCTGGTGCGACTCCACGATCGGGAAAGGAACCACTTTTTCAGTTAAGATTCCAGTTAAGCAACGAAGGAATGCGGAAGAATGAACTCAGGTGCTTTTACCAGCTACAAACACAGCGATTCATTAGAGGTTCAACTCGCTTTACAGCAAAGGTCAATCAAGAACTCATAAGTAATCAGGATAAGTAATCAGGTAGAGATATCATTGAGGGCGATAAAAACCTAGCTCTTAATTTATAAAGAGATGGATCAATTACTAAAGTGTTGCTACAGAGATAGAATTGTTTGTTAACTGTCATTAAAAAGTCGTTGCAATATCTTTCTATACCCATTCATGCCCGATCGCCATATTCTTTTTCACAAGCCCTACAACGTCCTCTGCCAATTTACCCAAGAAGGCATTGATCCCTTACGGGTATCTCAAAAAGCGCGTCAGACCCTTAAGGACTACATTGCTATCCCAGAAGTTTATGCGGTCGGGCGATTGGATCAAGACAGTGAAGGGTTGTTGCTGTTAACAAACAATGGACGAGTGCAGCATCGGCTCAGTGATCCAAAATTCGAGCATTCTAAAACCTACTGGGTACAAGTCGAACGCATCCCCGACGAAGCAGCATTACAAGAGCTTCGCCAAGGTGTAACTATTCAAACCTATCGCACTCGCCCATCTCAAGTGCGGTTATTAAAAGATGAACCTGATTTGCCGCCGCGTAATCCACCCATTCGGGTACGGAAGGCAATTCCGACCGCATGGCTAGAAATAATATTGACAGAAGGGAAAAATCGACAGGTGAGGCGGATGACTGCGGCAGTAGGATTTCCAACGCTGCGGTTGGTACGAGTGGCGATCGCGCATCTTCGCTTAGACGGACTAGAGCCAGGACAATGGCGAGAAATTACAGATGCAGAAATGAAACCGTTGCTCAAATTCTCAGGCAATGCTCGTTAGTTTTTCAGGCATTGCTAAATTAAGCAATGCCGTTCTTCAAAGCGTCCCTTTGCAAATTCTCGCACTTGCATTGCTTTAAAGGGGCATTAGCCTTAGTCAGAGCTTTTTCAGTCCTTCGTAGCATAAGTTGTCAGCGATTTTGGGAACACTTCAAATTAGCCACTCAATCCTGACTTCTCAAGGAATCATCTGTCATGCCAAATAGCAGCCCAACTGTGTTTACACCGATTGCTGATCAAGTTGCCAACGAAGATGTTCTGTTTGGCATGAACATCAAAAACAACTTTAGAGACGTGGATGGTGATACGCTGACTTTCACCCTAGATCCAGCCACTCCTCTACCCAACGGATTAACCCTAAACTCTGCGACAGGAGTTATTGATGGCATTCCCACTAACCCTGCTGTTCCTGACTACACCATTACTGTTATAGCCAGTGATGGTAATGGGGGTAGTGTTACCGATACATTTGTGATTACCGTTAATAACTCCAATGATGCTCCTACCGTTACTACGCCTATTCCTAACAGCGTTGCCACTGAAGATATTGCGTATACCCTCAACACCAAACCCAATTTCAGCGATATTGATGCTGGGGATACCCTAACCTTTTCGGCAACTGGGTTGCCAGATGGCTTGACCATAAGTGCCAGCACTGGAGTGATTAGCGGTACAGCCACCAATGCAGCGGTAGGAACTAAGAACGTCACCGTTACAGCTAATGATGGCAAAGGCGGCACCGTTAGCAGTACGTTTATGCTAACGGTTGAGAACACCAACGATGCCCCAACAGTTACCACCCCGATCGCCGATCGCAGCATTAATGAAGACACTTTTTTCAGTACCAATATTCGCAGCAATTTTGCTGATATAGATGTTGGCAATAGCCTGACCTTTACTGCAACAGGTTTGCCTACTGGCTTAAGCATTGCTAGTAATGGAGTCATTAGCGGCACGCCAACCAATGCCGCTGTTGGCAACAACACGATTATTATTACTGCTAATGACGGCAACGGTGGTACCGTTAGCAATACCTTTATTTTAACAGTAACGAACACGAATGACACACCTGTTGTTGTCAACCTAATTCCAGATACAACAGCAACCGAAGATAATTCGTTCAGTCTCAACATCACCTCCTATTTCAGCGATATTGATGCTGGAGATACTCTTACCTACACGGCGATCGGACTGCCTGACGGATTAAGTATTAACCCGATGAGTGGCATTATTAGCGGCAGTCCTACCAATAATGCTGTAGGCTCACGGAACATTACTGTAACCGCCAATGATGGCAAAGGTGGTAACGTCAGTGATACATTTACCTTAACGGTGTTGAACACGAACGATGCTCCCACTGTATCAACACCCATTCCCGATCGCACTGCGACAGAAGACGCGCTGTTTAGCATGAACATTCGCGGTAACTTTGCCGATGTAGATGGGGGAGATACGCTGACTTTCGGGGCAACGGGTCTACCTACTGGATTAACGCTCAATCCCACAACAGGCGTACTTAACGGCGTTCCAACTAATTCTAATGTGGGCGCTAATACCATTACCATTACCGCCAATGACGGCAACGGTGGGACGGTTAGCGATACCTTCGTGTTGACTGTTATTAACACGAATGATGCACCCACGATCGCCGAGCCTATTCCCGACCAGACCGCAACTGAAGACTCATTCTTTACAGTTAGCACCAGTAGTAGTTTTACAGACGTTGACGCGGGTGATACGCTGACTTTTTCTGCAGCAAGTTTGCCAGCAGGCTTAGTTATTGACCCTGTAACAGGAGTCATTAGCGGCACACCCACTAACGATGCAGTCGGGGTTAAGAACATCACTGTTACCGCCAACGATAATAAAGGGGGAACAGTAAGCGATACATTTGCGATCGCCATTGCTAACACGAATGATGTACCGACTGTCGTCACACCGATTGCCAACCAAAGCGCTACTGAAGATGTATTCTTCAGTATGTCAATTAAAACTAATTTTACCGATGTTGATACAGTTGACACCCTGAATTATTTTGCCAGTGGGTTGCCTGTGGGCTTATCGATCGATGCAAGCACAGGCGTAATTAGTGGCATTGCTACAAACGCCGCAGTTGGTGCCAACAGCATCACTATCACTGCTTCAGATGGCAACGGCGGAACGGTTAACAGCACATTTACATTAACGGTTGCTAATACGAACGATGCTCCCACGTTGACAGAGCCTTTACCACCTCAAGCTGCCATAGAAGACAGTCCCTTCACGCTCAATATTAGCGGTAACTTCGCTGACCCCGATAATGGCGACACGCTGACTTTCTCTGCTACAGCGTTGCCCGATGGTCTAACCTTTGACAACGCTACGGGAACCATTAGCGGCTCACCAACTAATGCCGCTGTCGGAACAAAGAACGTTACCGTGACCGCGAATGATGGCAAAGGAGGAACGGTCAACGGCACTTTTGCTTTAACAGTAATCGACACCAATGATGATCCAAACGTAAAAATGGCGATCGGCGATAAAACTGTAATCGAAGACACACCCTTCAGCTTAAACATTAGCGGCAACTTTGCTGATATTGATCTGGGCGACAGCCTTGCCTTTTCTGCTGCGGGTTTACCGGAAGGAGTGGAGATTGATCCTACCACAGGCGTGATTAGCGGAGCTGCTACTAATGACGGTGTGGGCACTCGCAGCATTACTGTAGTTGCTGATGATGGCGATGGCGGTACTGCCAGTGATATCTTCACTCTGACAATTACTAACACTAATGATGCACCCACCGTAGTAAACCCTATTCCCGATCGCCCTGCCACTGAAGAAACAGATTTTATATTTGATATCAGCGGCAACTTTACCGATGTTGACACTGGTGACACACTGTCCTACACAGCACAAGGTTTACCTGATGGATTAAGCATTAATACTATCACAGGCATCATTAGTGGTACGCTGACTAATGCCGCTGTCGGTGCTAAAGATGTAACGATTACTGCCACTGACAGTAATGGCGGTAAAGCCACCGATATTTTTGCTATTAATACCGCTAACACGAACGATGATCCTATAGTCTCAACACCGATTGCCGATCGCACTATTACTCAGAACGTGCCGCTAAGCTTAAATCTTAGCAGCAACTTTGCAGACATTGATCTGGGTGACAGCCTAACCTATGAAGTGACCGGATTGCCTACTGGTTTGATCCTGAATGGCACCACTGGTATTTTGTCTGGAATACCTACAGAGATTGGAACCAGCGCCAATATTATTGTGACTGCCAATGATGGTAATGGTGGCATTGTCAGCGATGCGTTTGACTTGGTGGTGACTGCTAATACTGCGCCCACAGTCACAAGCGCGATCGCTGACCAGATGATTAATGCTAACAGTGATTTCAACTTTGCCCTTGCTGCCAACACGTTCAGCAGCGTTGACCCCGGTGATTCCCTGACGTTCACGGCTCAGCTTGATAGCGGCGGTGCGCTACCAACTTGGCTCAGTTTTAATGCCACTACTCAGACATTTTCAGGCAAGCCTACCAATGCTCAGGCAGGAGCAATTAACGTTAAAGTAACCGCAACAGATGGAGCAGGTGTAGCGGTGTCTGACGTTTTTAACCTAAAGGTCAATGCAGTCGTGACTCCTGTTCCATCTGGCACTCCGGGTACGCCTGTTATTTCAGGTACTCCTACCACTCCGGGTATTTCTGTAACACCGATCAAAGGGGTAGGAGATGATCTCACCATTAGGGGAACAGAAGGACGCGATCGCTTGATAGGAACCAGCAAAAACGAAACTTTGATAGGTGGCAGCAGTAACGATATCCTTAAAGGCGGCGGCGGCAACGACAAGTTGTTCGGTGGCAAAGGCAACGACAAGTTGTTCGGCGGTAAAGGCAAAGATATCTTTGTCTTGGAAAAAGGCAAGGGTTTTGATATTATTCAAGACTTTAAAAATGGTCTTGATTTCTTGGCAGTTCCAGGAATGAAACTGAATAAATTGGGCATTTCTCAGAAGGGGCGCAACACGGTTGTTAGCTTTGGCAAAGATGAATTGGCGGTACTGGTAGGCGTTCAGTCTGACCAAATTACGCCTAAGGACTTTACCAAGGTCTAACCTAAGTCAATTCCGTAGCATCGCCAGACCTCCGACATCTCACAGGTGCCGGAGGTCTAACTTTAGGCACGATTGTCCAGCCGCCTGTACGTTGGTCAATCAGCCCTACCAGCATGGGCGAGAGTTGTCGATAGCTTAGCCTATTGACTTGAGGTCAGCTAGTCTTGGTCAGTTAATGATATTTAGGGAGTTGCAATTAAATAACGCCCCGAACCGCCCCCTAAATCCTCCATTCTGGGGCAGGACTTCCGAACTTTTCAACGTCCTCCAGAATAGGGGATTTAGGGGGCTGAAAAGTCAATGCATTTCACTGGTGTTTTATTTTCACGCAACTCCCTTAGGCTGATTTAGAGTTCCTGCCTTAGGCAAGAGCTTTGCCCTAACATAGTAAAATCCTCAAGCTTTGAGCGTCATGACAGTTTTTCCTTCCCAATCCCATTTGCCCCCGCTACACCCACCTTTGCCGCCTCTAGAAAATGGCGATCGCCTTATTTCCCACGAGTTTGAGCGGCGATACTAGCAAATGCCCCATGTCAAAAAAGCCGAACTCATCGAAGGAATCGTCTACATAGCATCGCCTCTAAGTTTTGAAACCCATGCTGAACCCCATGCAGATTTAATCATTTGGTTGGGAACCTATAAAGTAGCAACCCCCAAGGTCAAGTTAGGTGACAATCCTACCGTGCACCTTGACCTCGACAATCAACCTCAGCCCGACGCAATTCTTTTAATTGATGCCAGTGCAGGCGGACAAACCTTTATTGGAGAAGATGGCTACATTGAAGGCGCACCCGAATTGGCGGTAGAAGTCGCAGCGAGTAGCGCCTCAATTGATTTAGGTGATAAGAAACGGGCTTATCGTCGCAACGGGGTCAAAGAGTATTTAGTCTGGCAAGTTTTCGATCGCCGCATTGACTGGTTCAGCCTACAAAATGGTGATTATGTGTCGCTGCTAGCCGACGAAAACGGCGTGATTCGCAGTCAAGTTTTTCCAGGATTGTGGCTTCAGGTCAACGCTATGCTAGAAAACAATATGCCTCAAGTTTTATCAGTTTTGTAAGCAGGCTTGAATTCTGATGAGCATCAGGTGTTTACCCGTCAACTTTCTCCTTAAGGATAAATCAAAATCTTCAGCGTCTCTGGTGTTGGGGCGACTGCCCGTTCTACTGCTGCCGCCAAGTCGCTCAAGGGATAGCGATCGCTTACCAAAGCATCCACGTCAATTCGCTGACTAAATACAATATCAGCCGCTAAATTTTGCACCTTAAACGAAGAACTATAGCTGCCCATCAAATCAATCTCTCGACGGTAAAGAATGTTGGGATTGATAGGAATTTCGAGTTCATCAGGAAACTCGGCAAAAAACAGAATCTTGCCACCTTTGCGCGTACAGTCGAGCGCCTGAAAAAAAGCTTTGTCGCTGGGCACCGCTAAAATTGCAGTGTCTACCCCCATGCCTTGAGTCAGCGCCGCAATTTTTGCTGATAGCTCCGGATCGCGGGCATCAAAGGCGGCTTCGGCTCCCACACTCAGCGCTTTTTCCATGCGAGAAGGAATGAGATCAGTGGCGATCGCCCGTCCCCCAAAGTATTTGATCAACATAACAAACATTAAGCCGATCGGTCCTGCCCCTGTAACCAGCACAGTTTGTCCCGGCGCAATCTGCGCTTTCTTAACGGCTTTCAAGCAGCAGTTCGTCGGCTCTACAAAACTGGCTTGCTCATCGGTAATATTATCAGGAATAGGAATCAAGCCGCCGTGTTCGACAATGTGACCCGGCACCTTAACATATTCAGCAAAACCACCGCCAGCAGGAGAAAAGCCTGCTGTAGTAGTGACATTTTTATAAACATCACACATAGAAAAGTTTTCGTTGAGGCAATAACCGCAATGCATACAAGGAATATGATGCATCACAACAACACGTTGCCCAACCTGCCAGTTTTTAACATCAGCGCCCACAGCCGCGATCGCCCCGGCTGTTTCATGTCCAAAAATTCGGGGTGGCTCATACAGGGGATAGCGAATTTTTTTAATATCTGACTGACAAAGCCCAACCACTTTAACCTGCACCAGCACTTCATCAACGCCAAGGTCTGGTTTGGGCACTTCCTCGTAGCTGAGTTGGTTAACGCCTCGAAAAACCTGTGCTTTCATAAATCATCCTCCTGTGCTTCCAAGGATGACTTTACCGTATCTGTGGGCATCTTTTAAGGCAACAAAAATGAAAGCGATAAGGATGATTGAGGCTAGGTTTCATGAGTCGTCCCCAGCATCGCGGCTTCTGCTATGACGATCGCTGACGACCTCTAATGTCTCCGTCTCTGCCTCTTCAGTTGCCTCATCCGCCATCATGGCGATCGTTTCAAAAAGATCATGTTGAATGTGGTTTTGTCCAGTAAAATCTTGTTCAGCATGATCTTGCCCAACATCATCTTGAAATACTGCCAAGTCAAACCAGAAAGTCGTGCCTACTCCCTCTTCACTAACTAAATGCACTTCACTGTGATGCTTTTTCACAATATTTTGGACAATCGACAATCCCAAACCCGTTCCTTCTAACGTATGCACTCGGTTCTCAACGCGAAAAAAGCGATCGAAAATTGCCTTTTGATCTTCTGGATCAATGCCAATGCCTGTATCTGCAACTTCTACGCGCACGTAGCTAGGTGATTGATCACCGACCGGATCAAGCAGGTATGCCCGCAGCGACACTTTACCACCCGGCTGAGTGAACTTTAAGCCATTGCCAATGAGGTTAGAAAAAACCTGCACCAGCAAATCATAGTTGCCTAATACAGAGGGAAGATCGGCTTCAACTTCTTGCACCAGTTCAATCTCTTTGTCCCGCGCGTTCAGTCGGTGGGTGCGAATGGTCTGCTCAATGGGCTGGATAATCTCAACAGCCTCCAAGGCGTAACGCTTATTAGACTCTAGCTTAGAGAGATCTAATACATCGTTCACTAAACGAGTCAGGCGATCGGTTTCTCGGTTAGCAGTGTCCAAAAATTCGCGCTTTTCCTGTTCAGTTAAATCTTCTCCATATTCATGCAGCGTTTCAATGAACGACTTAATGTTGAACAACGGCGTGCGCAATTCGTGGGAAACATTGCTGATGAACTGACTCTTCGCTTCGTTAAGCTCAACCTCACGGGTAATATCTTGAATTGTGATTGCTACCCCTTTAACGGTTTCACGATATTGATCTAACACCGTTGTCAACAAAATTCGTACGGTGCGATTGGTCGGCTCGGGCAAAAACAAGCGGAACTCGGCACCCTCACGGAATTCGACAGGAGGCTTGCCCGAAGCCATTTGGTAAAGCGGACGGGTCAACTCAATTTTGACGGAATCGGGTAGATGATAAAGCACATTTTCGCCAACCACCTGGGCATTTTCCCAACCAAAAAGACTACGTGCGGTGGGGTTGGTCAAAATGACCCGCATGTCGGTATCGAGCAAAACGGCTCCATCGGCGATCGTTGCCACCAATGTTTCTAGCTTTGCTTTTTCTGCGGTCAACTCCTCAATGTTTTGCTCGTCATAGGTTTCCAGGCGCTCTGCCATTTCGTTAAAGTTGAGAATTAACTCTGCCAATTCTCCACCCAACGGCAAATCAATGCGCTGCTTAAAGTTTCCAGCGGCAATATTTTTAACGCCTAGCAGTAGCTCTTTAATGGGCTGGGTAATCGTCAAGGCATTAAACACTGCCCCCAAAATTACCATGACCCAAATTGACACGAACACCGCGATTGTCACATCCCGCGTTAAATGAGACGAGTTGACCACGGTGGGGTTAGGATTAATGCCGATCGCCATTACCCCTAAGTATTGGTCATCGTGATGGAGGGGCACAAACACATCGGTGACCTCACCATCGGGGGTCATGTGTTGCCGAACCATGGGTTCACTTAAGTTTTCGCCATAGTTTTCGGGTAGCTGCATCCGTCGCCGAATGGTCAAGGAGTTTTGCACCTCAGATTCGGAAAATGGAATTCCAAAAAAGATATTGCCATCTTCGTCGGCGTAGAGCATGTAGCGAACGCTAGAAGTGCTGCCAAAGAAACTTTGAGAGAAGCGCGCTAGCTCCGTGCGATCGCCCGTTCCAACTAAAGGCGCAACGTTAGCCGCTAGCAATAGCCCTAAATCTCGTCCAAAGCGAGTGTCAGTAAGGCGAGTGTCTTCCTGAATTGAGTTGACTGCCCAGAACGTTAGTCCGCTCATGAGTAGCGATACAACTAAGGTTGCCGCTGCCATCAGCCGAGTCTGGAGGGTAAATTCTGACCACCAGCGGACAATAATCTGTTGAAATTTATGCAGCAGGTCTAACAAGGGATTCAGTAAAAGGGTTGACTCAAAGGACTTTGGACGTTACCGATATCTTCACTGAGTTCCATTGAATTTAGGCAATAGTGAGCGTTCGTGAGGGCAGTGACTCTATCTTATCGAACGAATCGTTAAGACCGAATCTGATGTCCAATGTCTTGACGATAATACATTTCGTCAAACTGAATACATTTAACCGCTGCATAGGCAGAAGCGATCGCCTCTGCAAAGCTTTCTTTAACTGCTGTTACACCCAGCACTCGTCCCCCATCGGTAACGCACTGGTTTTGCTTCAGCTTCGTCCCTGCCTGAAATATCATTGCCCCAGTGGCTTCTGCTGAGTCGATGCCATGAATTGCCACACCTTTCTTGTACCCTTCTGGATATCCGCCCGCTGCCATCACCACGCAAGCCGCTGCCCCCGACTTCCATATCAACGGCGGTAAGTCCGCCAGCCTTTGTTGAGCGCAAGCCAGTAGCACCATTTCTAAAGGCGTTTCTAGTAACGGAATGACTACCTGGGTTTCAGGATCACCAAATCGACAGTTAAATTCAATGACCTTAGGCTCACCCTCTGGCGTGATCATTAGCCCCGCATACAGCACACCCCGGTAGTCAATACCTCGTTGGTTCAGCGTGGCGATCGCAGGTTCCAGTACTTCCTGCTGAATACGCTCCATTAGCTTGGGAGTAACCAGAGGTGCCGGGGCATATGCCCCCATACCCCCGGTATTTGCGCCCGTATCACCCTCCCCAATTCGCTTATGGTCTTGAGCAGGCAACAAAGGGCGAATGGTCACGCCATCCGTCACGGCTAGCACCGAAACCTCTTGCCCTTGCAACCATTCTTCAATCACAACCCGATTGCCCGCTTCACCAAAGGTGCCGCCAAATGCCGCCTCAATTGCCACGATCGCCTCTGCCAATGTCGTCGCCACCGTCACGCCTTTCCCAGCCGCCAAGCCATCAGCTTTGACCACAATTGGAGCACCCTGGTCTTTGGCATAGGCGATCGCTTCTGCCACATTGTTAAACGTCGCCGCCTTTGCCGTCGGAATTTTTGCCTCCAGCATCAACGCCTTTGCCCAAGCCTTACTCGCCTCAATCTGAGCGCCCGCCTGAGTCGGACCAAATACTGTCAAGCCCTGCCCTTGCAAATAATCGGTAATGCCAGCCGCCAAAGGCACTTCAGGACCAACCACAATCAACGCAATGTTATTTACCAGGGCAAATCGAGCAATCCCCTCAAAATCTGTCACCCCCATTCCTACGTTGTGGCAACCCTTGAGCGTTGCTGTTCCTCCATTGCCCGGCACACACACCACCTCTTGAACCTGCACAGATTGCAGCAACTTCCAGGCAAGCGCGTGTTCTCGACCACCATTTCCAACTACCAAAACTTTCACGCTTCGTCCGCCTTCTGGTGAAGTTTGTTTAAACCAGACTCAGCCTAATACGACTGATTTAAACAAAAATGCAATTTATTATGTCATAACTGCCGAAAGGAGTGTCAAAAACAAAATAATGGGAAATACTTAGAGCAACAGGTTAAGAGCTCAAATTTATGCGTCCCTCCCCCATGTCTTTCCTTTTTTCCCTTAGTCTCAACCATTCTACACGCCAGTTAAGCGCTGCATTTTTAGCCCTTAGTATGTCCTGGGTCTTGAGCTACCCTACGCTGGCTGCGCCCGAGCCAGAAGCAACGGTTAATCCCCTTGAAATGACTGAGCCTGATCCCCTGCTGCCTGTCATGGTCATCGATCGCCCTCTTAGCCCTCAAGAGCAAAGCGTTCTAGCCGCCGCAACTGACGAGCTACGCAATCAAGCAGAGGCAAAGTTTCGTGCAGGAGATTTGCCGGGAGCTTTCGAGATTTGGAACCGAGAATTGCGTCTACGACGAGTATTGGGCACTGCCCAAGAAGTAGAATCCTTAAGCCGAGTTGGTGAAATAGCCTGGAGCCAGACCCAAACAACCGAGGTGCGAGTCATTACCCAACGGCTTCAAGTCATAGAACAAGACCTGCAACAGCAAACTCCTCTCAACTACGATCTGCTGATGAAAATTGCTGAGGCGTATCAAAAAATGCGGGCACAGGCTCCAGCCGTAGCTCTTTACGAGCAGTTATTAGCGCAAGCACAGCAACAAAAAAATATTCCCGAACAGCAAAAAATACTAACAGCACTAGGCGATTTGCACCAGTCTTGGTTCGATTATCCCAACGCGATCGCCGCCTACAAACAGCTTTTAGCCTTAGCTCGAACGAAAGCCGATGGAGCCGCCGAAGAGCTTTACTTACAAAAGCTAGCAATACTCTACCAAGAGAACGAGCAGCCTGATGAAGCGATCGCCATGCAGCAAAAATTGGTCGATATCTACACCCGCAAGCAAGAACTTAACCTCATTCCTAGCTTAAAAATGGCAATGGGCGACTCTTACCTCGCGGCTCAACGCCCCGACCTTGCCGCGACCAACTATCAGGAAGCTTTTGCAGTGTCTCGCTCTATTCAACAATACGGTTATGCCAGCGAAGCCCTACAACGCCTTGCCAGCCTCTACCGCTCTCTAGCACGTCTAGAGGACGTACTCGTAGTCTATCAACTGCTGCTTGACGTGCAGCAACAGTCTTACGACACGCTTGGCATTATGAACACCTATGACCAAATTGGACAAATTCAACGTACTCAGGGTAACAATCCTCAGGCTGCTGCGTCGTTCCGTCAAGGGTTACAGCTAGCTCAGCAGCTTAAATATAAGGTGGGATATTTCCTAGCCCAACTTCAAGAAGTGAGTCCTTAAGTACTTGGCTTAAATTTTGTGGAAGAACGGTCTAGGCTATCCCACAAAGTTAGAAGTTATTGAAAAACCGCCTTTAATGCTGGGAAAAGAGTGGCAGAGTCATCTGTGATGATTTGCAAGGTCGAGCCTGAAGAGTACCGAGGAGAAGGGTTTAAGCCAATTTTCATCACCAGAAAAAGCATACAAGTAATAGTTGCGGCTTGAACGAATCGCTTGCCCATAATTTCACCCCTTCATAACTTGAGCCTATTATTCGACAAGGGGTGTCACCCTGCATCCGCACTTTACGGGCTGATTCGATGGAAGTCAAAGCATGAAGCGATTTTGCAACCGTGTTTCTACAGGTGACAAAGCTTAGTGCATCTGCCGATCAACAAGGGATCAAAGCTCTCTCAGTCTGCTTTGAGAGTTGAACCAATCTAGCTTTCTGGTCAGTTGATGACATAGACTTCTAGATTGCACATTTTTTAGTCGCTTTCCTATGAATTTATCTTCGTTCAAAACTATTAGCGTCACTAAACTTGCTGACTGTATCGCAGCAGAGGAAAAAATTCAGATGATTGATGTGCGCGAACCTGAGGAATTGGCGATCGCCAGCCTTCCTAATTTTGCAAACCTGCCCCTCAGCCAATTTGCCGAATGGTCAGAGCAAATTGCGACAGAGCTAGATCCACATACTGAAACAATTGTGCTCTGTCATCACGGTATTCGTTCTGCCCAAATGTGCCAATGGCTGATGCAGCAAGGTTTTACGAACGTCAGCAATGTTGTTGGAGGCATTGAAGAATACGCTGCCCGAGTAGACTCTAGGGTGCCTCGGTATTAAAGATGTCAGACTAAGAGGATGTTTGAAAAGTCAGCTAGTCGGTAAAAAAGCTCTCTCAGTGTAAGCTGCGAATAGAAAGCACGCAGCACCGAGAAAGCAATATGAGTAAAGCATATCCCAGCAATCTGACTACTG